>CAYNSP010000052.1:0-12977 GCA_964400035.1 uncultured Acidimicrobiaceae bacterium
CCATGTTCAACCTGAGATCCTCGATGGGACGAGGATCAACTCGGACCAGTTACGTGCTGTCGGCCGGCTGGCGGGAAGCAGCTACATCCACACCCGCGACCGATTCGAACTCGGCCGCCCCGGTTGAAACTCAGCAGCCGTTGGCCTTCAGCGACGGGTAGGGATTGATCACCCCGCCGGGGAGATGCATCTCGAAATGGAGGTGGGGGGTGGTCCCGGCGGCATTCCCGGTGTTGCCCACATATCCGATGATCTCTCCGGCTTTGACCGATCCGGTCTTCCCGAACGAGTCGAGGTGGGAGTGGATGTAGGTGACTCCGTCGGTCCCCTTGAGGTTGATCTGATTGCCGCCGACTTTGCCCTGGCGCTTCTCGGCGACTCCTGAGACGGCTGCGTATACCGGGGTGCCACGCGGGGCGATCAGGTCGTTCCCTTCGTGATACCGGCCCGATGAGCGCGGGTATCCCCAGTCATTGAAGTACGAGGCTCCCCTGACCGGGCAGACCCATTGCTGCCCGACGGGAATCTTGAGGATCTGTCCGGCGATGATCAGATTGGGATTCGGGATGTCGTTGGCCGCCAGGATGGCAGCGACGCTGACACCGAACCCGTGGGCGATGTCGCCAAGGCGGTCACCGCTCTTCACCCGATACTCGGTGACCGCCTCCGAGCCTTTCCCGACATAGTCGGGTCCGTCGAGGAACAGTCTGGTGCCGGTATAGATGACGTTGTTGATGATCCCGTTGGCACGTGCGAGATGGGCAGCGGTCACCCCCGGGTATTGGGCGGCGATGGTGGCCAGGGTGTCGGTCGACCGGACGATGTGGACCCGACCGCTCCGTTTGTATGGGTCATACGCCGGGCCGCCGTCCCTGGTGGCGCCGGAGATGCGGAGCTTCTGTCCGACCGTGATCAGGTTCGGATTGGTGATCTTGTTGATGGTGATGATCGAGGAGAGGGACACCCCGTAATGGGATGCGATTCTTGCCAAAGTGTCACCAGCGACAACGGTGTGGACGATCTCCACCTCCGGTTTGGGGATCACCAGGACCTGTCCGGGGAAGATCAGGTTGGGGTTGGTGATGTTGTTGGCGGCGATGAGTTCGGCAAGGGAGACCTCGTGGTCCCGTGCGATCCTGGCCAATGTGTCGCCGGGTTTCACCGTGTAGGACAGCGAGAAGGCAGCGACGAACAGGACCAGTATCAGTCCGTTGGCTATCGCTCGTAGACGAGCTTTCTCGGGCATACGAAGGTGTTTCTCCTTCGGCCCCTGTTACTCCGCAATACGGAGACTACCCACGAACCCGGGTTTGTCCATACCGGGGGGTGTGGGGGTCAGACCTTCCGGGCCAGATCTATCCAGGTCCGCGCCCTGGCTCCACTGACTCCAGCCGCTTCGGCGACGAGGTCGGGGGAGGCCCCGGCGAGTCGGGAGACATTGTCGATTCCTGCAGCGATGAGTCTCTGGGCGAAGACCGGACCGATCCCGTCGATGGTGTCGACCGGTGGACTTGAAGGTGGTGAACGGAAGGTCGGAGGCTCCGGCTCCCTCGAGATCGCCACTGAAATGAACCGATCCCGTATCGCCCAAATGACGGCGGCGATTCCACCGAAGACGCCGAGGATCTTGGCAAGCCGCTTCATCCCCTAAGAGTACCGCCCCTACTCTTGGAGGATGAAAGTTGACTTCTACTTCGCCGGCCGTTCCCCCGATCAGGCCGGCACCTCCGCCCTCGAGGCGCGGGCGGCAGGCTATGACGGCTTCTTCACTGCGGAGACCCAGAACGATCCCTTCCTCCCGTTGGTAGTGGCCGGGACCAGTGGCGCCGAACTCGACCTCGGCACGGCGGTTGCCATCGCCTTTCCGCGGTCGCCGATGGTCCTTGCCTATACGGCATGGGATCTGGCCCGGCTCAGCAAAGGTCGCTTCATCCTCGGGCTGGGTACTCAGGTCAAAGCACATATCACCCGCCGTTTCAGCACGGAATGGGGTCAGCCGGCAGCACGACTCCGCGACTATGTCCTGTCGTTGCGGGCGATCTGGGACAGCTGGCAGAACTCAAACCCGCTCAGCTACGAGGGTGAGTTCTACAGGTTCTCTCTGATGACCCCCTTCTTCGATCCGGGGCCGATCCCACACCCTCACGTCCCCGTCTACATCGCCGGAGTCGGACCACTATTGAGCCGTCTCGCCGGCGAAGTCTGCGATGGCTTCCATGTGCACCCGTTCCACACCACCGCCTATCTCGACTCGGTTGTTCTCCCCAACATTGCCCGGGGTGCGGCTGCTGGCGGGCGGACCCTCGATGATGTCAGTAGGGCAACGACGGTGTTCATCATGACCGGCCGCGACCACAACGAGATCGAACAGTCGATGGGTCCGGTCCGCCAGCAGGTCGCCTTCTACGGGTCGACCCCTTCGTACCGTGCGGTCCTGGAGGCAAGCGGGTGGGACATCGGCGAGCGCCTCCACAGCCTGTCACGTCGTGGAGAGTGGGGTGCGATGGGCGAGTTGATCACCGACGACATCCTCGCTGAAGTCGGTGTGGTGGCACCGATCGACCGGCTGGGTCGGGCGATCCGGGAGAGATACGGGGATCGAATCCAGCGGGTCGGTTTCTACTCCCTCGGTGGTGCCCTCACCGATCCCGATGCGCTCCAACAGGTAATCAGTGATCTGAAGACGTCGGTCTAGAAGACCAGGGCGGCAGTGGTGTCGACCCGGGGATCGGCGGCGGCACGGACACCATCGGGTCCGACGTTGATAACCGACACCGGCCCCCAACCGCCGGATCGCTCAGGAATCTGTGTCACCACATGTCCCCTCTTGCGCAGATCGCTGACTACTGCCTCTGAAACTTCCGGTTCGACCGTGATATCCGACCCGGTACCCGGACCGAAATCAGCCATCGACCAGCGTGGGGCGGCCTGCGCCGCTTCGGGCTCCTCGCCGAGCGCGACGACGCGAGCCGCCATTTGAGCGACCAGCTGCGGCTGGATGTCACCACCCCGGGTGCCAATCGTCCATCGGGGTTGATCCCCCTCACTCCACAGGGTGGGTGACAGGGTGTGGAGAGGCCGCTGGCCCGGTGCCAGCTCGTTGGGGTGACCCGCTTCCAGGGTGAAACCCAGGCCACGGTCCTGGAGCAAGAACCCCGACCGGGCAGCACCGAATGGTGAACCCAGGCCCCGGTAGTTCGACTGGATGACCGAAACCATCATGCCCGACGCATCGGCGGTGCACATGTAGGCGGTTCCGGAGAGGCGCGTCGGAGGTTGTGGCCAGACACCCGCCGTTTCGCCGATGGTCGAGGCGAGGGTGGCAAGTCGGTCGCGGCTGAGGATCTCGTTGTCGGGCATCGGTTGACGTCGTGGGTCGCTGACCAAACGGTTCCGCTCCCAGGCGACTGATCGGTAGGCCTCCACCAGGTAGTGCCACCAGAGGGGGTGGTTGGGGTCGTCGGGTGGGTCGAGCATCTCGAAGATGGCCAGGGTCGCCGGTCCCAGATATCCCTGTGAGTTGGGGGGAGTGGTCCAGGCGGTCAAACCGAACACTCCGATCCCGAAGGACCTGACCCATTCCGCCTGATTCCGGGCGAGGTCGTCGATGGTGATGAGACCACCGACGGCCTCAATGATGTCCTCACCGGGCTGGCCGAGATAGAACTCGTTTCGGTCTCCGGTCGTGGCGAGACGTCGAAGGGTCGATGCCAGGGCCGGTCTGGTTACCAGGTCGCCCTTGCTCGCCGAACTTCCGCCCGGGTAGAAGTCTGCAACCGCAGGATGGCCCCCGTAGACACCCGCCTGGCGGGCAAAGGCGCGAGCCTGTTCGGTGGAGACTTCGAATCCGCCAGCGGCGAGCTCTATGGCCGGTTGCAATACATCTCCGAGCGGGAGGGATCCGAGGTCTTTGCTGAGGGTAAGCAGACCGTCGACACAGCCCGGCACGGTGACCACAGCAGGGTGGTCCAGTGGTATCGAGGTGAGCCCGGAAGAGCGCATCGCAGCCGGGTCCACATTCGAACCGGCCCTGCCCGAGGAGTTCAGGGTCCGCGGTTCGGGCCAGCCGGGTCGATGGATGATGGCGAAAAGGTCGCCGCCGAGTCCACATGTCTCGGGTGCGACGACCCCCTGGGCGGCCACTACCGCAATTGCGGCGTCGACTGCATTACCCCCGGCGAGCAGGACTCTCTGACCGGCGGCGGCGGAGAGCCGGTGGGGTGAAACGATCGCGTTCACTCGACGCGGAGGTCGGGGAGAAACCGGTTGAGGGCGTCGAGAACGGCCCGGACCACTGCCCGGGTTTCGTCGTCATCGACGTAGGCGCACCCGATCAGCATTCGTTCTCCAGCCTCAGCGACCAGAACCACCTGAGCGATGGCGACCTTGCGGCTGCCCAGTGTGGGGACGTCCATCGAACCGATGGCCAGGGCGACATCTCCGCTGATCGCCTGGCGGAGGGCACTGATAGTGGCCTCGGCGATCAGACGAGCTTTGGTCGCTTGGGCAGCAGCACCGGTAGCACGCCCGATCAGCAGGTTGTCATGCCATCTGAGGGTGACGGTGACATCTGCACGGGATCCTTCCAGGGCTTCGGCGACGTCCACCAGGGCCGGACGGAGACCCTCGTCGAGGTCGGCGTCGGAGAGTTGTACGACCGACACCACCCGTCGATCGATGTTGAGCCCGAACAGCGCCTGACCCAGCGACTGGACATCCCGGACCAGTTGCTTCGCTGCCTTGGTCCGGCGCGCCAGGATGTGAATCTCATCGATGTGGCCGTTGGCCGCCACCACCCGGGCCGCCTCCACACCGTCCAAGCGCTTGATCTTGTCCTGGAGCGACTGGTAGTCCATTCACCGGTAGCGTACTTCCATCCCCGCCGGTTAACAGGCCGGATTCATTTATGCGCTCTTGTGGGTCTTGCGGGGAGGGTCTAGATTGTCCGTCGCTGGGAGCCAATGGCTATGTGGGGCAAATGGTCTCTGACCGTTTGCCAAACTGGCGGGCGAAGTCAGGGGCCTTATTGACATGTGAAGGTTTCCTTCCCCTATGGGGAGGAAATGGGGTGAGTCAGGCGTCGGTTCTCTCTAACTGTAAGTGAACGCCCATCTACCAAGCGGAGCGGAATAAAACCGCCGGCAAGCAATGCCGGTGCAAATTCCAAAACGAAGGTGAGCGTGCCAGGAGTATGAAGACCCGTTTGGTCCGAATTCTCGCAGTCGTGTCCGGTGTGGCAGGTTTACTGACCACCAACGCGGCACCAGCTCGTATCGACTGATGTCTACGAACTTGAAGATCGGTTGAGAATTGGCGCCTACTCCCCAAACCTTCCGGGCAACATGTCCAGTGGGGTCCATGAGGTTGATGAGGCAAAATTCATTGCTCCAGCGCTACCGGCTGCTGGAGCCGTCGGTGCAGCGGAAGCTCAAGATCGCTGTCACCTATTTGACGATGGGTCTGATGACCCTGGTAGGTAGTTACATCGCATTCGGTATGCCGTCGTGGTCTGTCTGGTTGCCGTTCGCCTTCCTCTTCATTCTTCTCGAGTTGTTCACCGTCGAGGTCAACGACCGCCTGCTGCAATCATCGGCGATCATGGTGGTGATGACCGCCGGGGTCATCTTCGCTATTCAGCCGGGAACTTCCGCGACGTTCGGCATGGCACTGATGGCTGGCCTTGGTGCAGCGGTCCCGGCCGACTTCCGGGATCGACGCTGGTTCCAGCCGATGGCGAACTTCGGGCAGATGGTTATGACTGCGGCAGCCGCTGGCCTGTTGCTTGATGCCAACTTGGGATTCATTGAGTACGGGCAGGTTTCAATGCTCAGAGTCGCCGTGGCTTCGACTCTGGCGGCCCTCGCCTACGGAACGCTCAACACGATTCTCGTGCGGCGGGCGGTCAAGACCGTCTACGGCAATCAGAACCTCCAGCCCTGGTCCCAGATGCATGTCATCTTCCTGAGCCTGGTCACCATGGGTCTTCTCGGTGGGATGATCGGCGCCGCCTATCTGATCGCCAACGAGCCGCCGGCGGTCCTGGTGCTGATGGTGGCGGTCTATGCGATCGGTCATATGTCCCTGTACGCCTTCTCCCAGTTGCGGGAGTCGCATCTGTCTGCCATCCGGGGATTCGTGATGGCCCTCGAGGCCAAGGACATGTACACCCGGGGGCACACCGAGCGGGTGGCCGAGTTCGCCCAGATGATCGGAACCGAGCTGAGCTTCACCGGGACCCAGTTGGAGACCATCAAGTGGGCGGCCCTGATCCACGACCTCGGGAAGCTGGCCGTCCCCACCGAGTTGATCCGGAAGCGGGGGCGTCTCGACGACGATGAGTACGCCGAGATGAAGGCCCACGCCCATCTGGTCGAGGAGATCCTCGCCGAGGTCGACTTCCTCCAGCCCATGGTCGACATCGCCTCAGGACATCACAGTTACTACGACGGTCGGGGTTACGGGGGCCGGGGTCATACCGAAGGTCAGACACCCAGTCTCGAAGCCTGCATCGTGGCCGTCGCCGACGCCTTCGACGCCATGACCTCTGCCCGGCCTTACCGCATGGCGCTTTCCCAGCAGTACGCCCTCGGGGAGCTGCGGAAGAATGCCGGTGGCCAGTTCCATCCCGATGTGGTGGATGCGTTCGAACGCGCCCTGGAGAAGTCCGGAGTCACCTGGGGCGCCCCGCATGTCGACGACGAAGAGATGGCGCGTCGTCTCGCCGAGGAGATGGAGCCGACCATCCATGGCTAGCTGGAACCCCAAGGCCGTCGCCACGATCTCATGGCTGTTCCCCCTGGCCGCCGCTGCGATCGGGATCTTCTCTGCCACCCGGACCAACGCCAGCATGCTGGCACTACTGGTGGCCACGTCAGCTCTGGCCCTTCTCTCTCTGGTCGGGGTTGCCACCTCCAACTCGGGTAACCGTTTCACCACAGGCATCGCCGTGGCTGCGGCGGTGCCGTTCATCTTCTCCAGCGTCGAGGGTGCAGAGAATGCGGGTTCCGGCGTTGACCTGGCGGCAACGGTGGCGGTGTACGGAGTGGGGCTCAGCCTGCACTGGTTGCTCCAGTTCTCCAGCGGGGAGCCCCACCGCGAACTGCTCCCGCTGATGATCCGGCGGCTGGCGGGTTACGTCACCTATGCGATGGTCTACGCCAACCTCCGTATCGGGTCATTCGTCGACCTCGAAGGTGGTATCGGTGACCTGGTTCCGTTCCTGGTCGCGGTAGCTGCATGGCTGGGTGTCGAGGTCATCATCCGTGCCCTGTTGATCCTGGGGCCGCGCGAGCTGTCCCGGAGCTATCTGGCCCGCGCCCTCCTCCAGGATCTCAACGTGTTCGTCGGTCTGGTCCTCACCGGTGCCCTTTTCGGCGAGCTTTACGCACCGCTCGGGTGGTGGGCGCTGCCGATCGCTTTGCTTCCGTACTCCCTGGCGCACTCGGCATTCCGTAGGTTCCAGGAGACCAAGGTCACCTACAAGCAGACCATCCGGGCCCTTGCCCGGATCCCGGAGGTCTCGGGTCTCGGCATCGACGGACATGCCGATCGCACTACCGAGTTGGCGACCTCGATCGCCAAGGAGATGGGTGTTGGCCCGACAACAGTGGAGAACGTCGAGTTCGCCGCCTTGATGCATGACATAGGACGGGTCAGTCTCAACGAACCGCAGGTGATCCGGATGGGCTACACCAGCGACGACATCGCCCGGTGGAGTGCCGAGATCATCGCCGAGTCGCCATATCTGGAGCGGGTGTCTGAAGACGTCCGTCACCAATACGAGCCTTACCGTCGACCGGGGGTCAAGGACGATCCCGACGTCTCCATCGTCTCCCGCATCATCAAGGTCGCCGCCGCATACGACTGGCGGGTTCATGAGAACGGGGCAACACCGCTCCAGGCGTTGGAGTCGATCCATTCGGGTGTCGCCTACGACTACGACCCCGAGGTTGTCGCCTCGCTCCGGCGACTGCTGGAGAACCGCGGCAAGATCACCTCGTCACGGGTGTAGCTCTTCAGGGTCCGGAAGTCCGGTGGGCCGACCCGGACTGACCGTGGGCCCCATGCTTGAACCAGCGTCTCGGTCTGCGCAGTTCGTGCTCCAGGAACACAGCGAGACCGAGTGCCAGGAAGAGGTCACCGACACTGATCACCTCGCCGATACCGAGAAGCCGGAGCGGGATCACGTCGGCGAAGAAGGTGAGACGTGAGGTCTCATCGAGGGGGATGTGCTTGAAAGTGCCGGACAGATCAGGGGTGGATACGGTGAAACCGCTGGCGACCTCGGCCGCGCCGGCCATGACCGGCATCCCGCCGTTGGCCGCGATCACCGTGAAATTGGCGAGGACGCCGAGTCCGGCGATCCACATCCCCGGTTTGGGACGGTTGAACCAGACCAGGACCATGAGCAGGACGTAGGAGGCAAGGATCATGCTCAGCCCGGGTACGGTGGCATCGTCGGGGAGGAGGTCGGAGCCGAGTTGCAGGCCGAAAGCGATGAAGAGCAGCCACCAGAGCTTGAGCTCGATGTCCCCGAGGTTCACCAGCCGCCCGCCCCGGAATATCGCCACGGCGAGTGCGATGAAGAGAACCAGGGCGAGCCATAGCATGATGTGCGACGGTATCAGAGACCGCACCGGTAGACGGAAAGGGTGTATTTGTGGCGGTAAACCTGGAGTTTGACGGGCCCAAGGCGCTGATCACGATCGACGATCCGGAGCGGCGCAATCCGATCTCGGTGACGGTCATGGAGGATCTGCTCGAGTCGACCCGCCGGGCCATCGCTGACGACGACTCACGTGTGATCGTCTACACGGGGGGCGGGGATGTGTTCTCGGCCGGTGGAGACCTATCCGGTTCGTTTGCTGACGATGCGATCGGGCTGCACCGACAGCGGGGGGTCTTTGCCGACCTGTTCCGGATGATGTATCGGTCCAGCAAACCCACGGTGGCACGGGTGAACGGACATGCCCTTGCCGGCGGGTTCGGACTGGCCGCCGCCTGTGACATAACCATCTGTGTCGAAGACGCCCGGTTGGGGTGTCCGGAGGTCAATGTCGGGTTGTGGCCGATGATGATCTCGGCCGTGCTGAGCAGGGTCATGCCACCCAAAGCGGTCTTGGAGATGATGCTGACCGGTCGGACCATTACGCCTGACGAGGCGCTTCGGCTCGGGGTTGTCACCCGGGTGGTGACCCGGGCGGATCTCGACCGGACGGTGGACGAGGTGGTGGCGACACTCGCCTCACGCTCGCCGGCGATTCTGGCCATGGGTCGCGAGTCCTTCTATTCGATCCTGGATTCCGATCTGGACACTGCCCTGGATCGACTCCAGCTCGGACTGACCGCGGTCATGTCCACAGCTGACGCCAGTGAAGGTGTGGCAGCGTTCCGGGAGAAACGTGAACCCAGGTGGACGGGTCAGTGACCACGTCTGGTGTAATCACGACGGCGTAATAGCCTGACCGCCTGTGCGGAAGCGGATCCAGGTCCTGGGGTGGTCGCTCATCTGGAGCGGTGTATTCATATTCGGTTATCTGGGTTGGCAGCTGTTCGTAACCGACATGCTCAACACCGGTCTCCAGGCCCGGGAGCAGGACGAGCTGACTCAGGTGATCGCCGCCTCGCCGCCCCTCAATGTCGATGTCATCGACATCAGTGATTTGGAGGTTCCGCCGGGGACACCGTCAACAGTGGAGTTCACCCCTGAGGAAGCTCCCGAAGTTGGGGAGAGCTTCGCTTTCATCCGGATCCCGAAGATCGGGGTCGAGCGGGTGGTCTTTGAAGGCGTGGATGTGAAGACCCTGAAGCTGGGCCCGGGCCACATGCCCGGCACCCCGGTCCCGGGCCAACCCGGGAACGCAGTGGTGTCGGGTCACCGCACCACCTACGGTGCCCCGTTCCACAATCTGGATCTGCTCGATGCCGGTGATCGCATCGAGGTCGAGACGTTTGCCGGGACCCATGTGTACGAAGTCCGTGAGATCCAGATCGTTCGTCCAACCGACGTCTGGGTGACCCACCCCCGTCCCGGTGGGTGGTTGACGCTCACCACCTGTCATCCCAAGTATTCGGCGCGTCAACGGTTGATCGTTTTCGCCGAGATGGTGGAAGGGCCCAACCACGCCTACGTCCAGCTCAACACCAACTGATCGCTAGCGATCGACCAGTTCCTGCAGCGTCCCGCCATTGACGATCCCGTTTCGGAGGGCGGTGACGACGCCGTCCCGGTTTATGACATATGTGACCGGGAGCCCGATCGTCGGATATGACGTCTCGAAGTCGCGGGAGCCGAAGGCGAGGGGATAGCTGACGTCGACCGTCCCGGCAAAGTCGATCGAGTCCTGTCTCTGGTCCCGTACTGCCACACCGAGGACGGCGATATCGGGATTGTTCCGGCTGAACTCATCGATATCGGGCATCTCCGTCTGGCACGGGATGCACCACGAAGCCCAGAGGTTGAGGACGAGGGGTCCGGTAGCTGTGTCGAGATGGTCGGACAAACGGAACTCGCCGCCATCGAGAAGCTCGACGACGAAGTCCGGAGCCGGACTGCCGACGCGGGCCGTATCGACATCCCCGGATCGGAGCAACCACCCGATCAGCAAGCCCGCTCCGACCACACCAAGGAACACCATGGTGAGTCGGAGCGGTCTGCCACCAAGTGGACCAGGGTTATCAGCCAGAGACCATTCTCCTCAGCACGTAGTGGAGGATCCCACCATTGCGGAGGTATTCGACCTCGATCGGGGTGTCAACCCGGGCGATGGTGTCGAACCCGATCTGGGTCCCGTCGGTACGGGTCGCTGTCACCCGGATGGTCTGACGTGGCTCCAGGTCGTTGTCGAGGGCGATGTCGAAGGTCTCGGTGCCATCCAGTCCGAGGACATCGGCATCCTGGCCATGCAGGAAAGTCAGTGGTAGGACACCCATCATCACCAGGTTGGACCGATGGATCCGCTCGAACGACTTGACGATCACTGCCTTGACCCCGAGGAGGAAGGCACCCTTGGCGGCCCAGTCCCGTGAGGAACCCATGCCGTAGTCGGAGCCGCCGATGACCACCAGAGGAACCCCCGCCTCGCGGTAGTTCATGGCGGCGTCATAGATCGACTTGACCTGACCGTCGGTGAAATCCGTGGTCCACCCGCCCTCCGTACCCGGAGCGAGCCGGTTGCGGACCCTGATGTTGGCGAATGTGCCACGGGTCATCACCCGGTCGTTGCCACGACGTGAGCCATAGGAGTTGAACATCGCCGGCTGGACCCCCTTGGAGATCAGGTACTGACCTGCCGGAGAGTCCACCGCGATCGACCCGGCCGGGCTGATGTGGTCGGTGGTTACCGAGTCGCCGAAGAATCCCAGGGCTCTGGCACCGGTGATCGGAGTCAGGGGCTGGACCTCGGTGGTGAGGTCGGTGAAGAAGGGAGGCTCCTGGACATAGGTCGACTCCGGCTGCCACCCGTACAGGTCGGACTCGGGGGTCTCGATCGCACGCCACTCTTCGGACCCGGTGAACACGTCCCCGTAGCGATCAATGAACTGCTGACGGTGGACGCTGCCGGCGACCAGACGGGAGATCTCCTCCGAGCTCGGCCAGATGTCCTTGAGAAAGACGTCCCGACCGTCACGGTCCTGTCCGATCGGTTTCTCGATCGGGTCCCAGTTGACCGTTCCGGCAATCCCGTATGCCACGACCAGTGGGGGGGAAGCCAGGTAGTTCGCCCGCACGTCGGGGGAGATGCGTCCTTCGAAGTTGCGGTTACCGGAGAGGACCGAAGCTGCTACCAGGCCGTGTTCTGCGATGGCTTTCGAGATCGGCTCTGCCAGAGGACCCGAATTGCCGATGCAGGTGGTGCAGCCGTATCCGACGACACCGAAACCCATCGCCTCCAGATCGTCGAGCAGGCCCGACTCGGCCAGGTACTCGGTGACCACCTTGGATCCGGGGGCCATGGAGCTCTTGACCCACGGCTTGGTCTGCAGGCCCAGCTCACGGGCGCGTCGGGCCACCAGCCCGGCGGCGACCATCACTTCGGGGTTCGAGGTGTTGGTGCAGGAGGTGATGGCCGCGATGACGACATCTCCGTCACCGAGATCGAAATCCTCACCTTCAACCGGGACCCGCACCTTGGGTTGGAGGGCATCTTCCTCTGCCGACTGGCCCCCCTCGGCCTCCCAGGAGATGACCGTCGACGACTGCGACCCGCCGTTCTTGCCGAAGAGATTGGTCAGATCGGCCTTCCACTGCTGTTTCATCGCACTGAGGGCGATCCGGTCCTGCGGACGACGGGGCCCTGCCAGTGACGGCTCAACCGTAGAGAGGTCAAGGCTGAGATTCGAGCTGTAGACGATGTTCTGACTGTCGTCCCGCCATAGACCCTGGGTCTTGTAGTACTGCTCGACGGTGTCGATCAGCTTGTCGTCCCTTCCGGTGAGGCGAAGGTATGCCAGGGTCTGGTCGTCGACCGGGAAGTAGCCAATGGTGGCCCCGTACTCGGGTGCCATGTTGGCGATGGTCGCCCGGTTGGCGATGGGCATGTCGTCGAGACCTGGCCCGTAGAACTCCACGAACTTGCTCACCACACCGTGGGCGCGGAGCATCTGGGTCACCCGGAGCACCAGGTCGGTGGCGGTGGCCCCTTCGGGAAGTCTTCCGTGGAGCCGGAAACCTACGACTTCGGGGAGGAGCATGTAGATCGGCTGACCGACCATGGCCGCCTCGGCCTCGATGCCGCCGACACCCCAACCGACCACGCCCAGACCGTTGATCATGGTGGTGTGGGAGTCGGTCCCGACCAGGCTGTCGGGGTAGAGGTAGACACCGTTGTCCCAGACCACTTTCGCCAGGTACTCGAGGTTGACCTGGTGGACGATGCCTGTGGCGGGCGGGACCACCCTGAAGTTGGCGAAGGCGGACTGACCCCATTTGAGGAAGTCGTAACGTTCCTGGTTCCGGTCGAGCTCCATCCGGGAGG
>CAYNSP010000053.1:0-8613 GCA_964400035.1 uncultured Acidimicrobiaceae bacterium
TCGGCGAAGCGGGAGGGGCGTCCGCTGAGACCGAGGGTGAATTGGTAGGCGGGGCCCGTGGAGCTCAGGTGGACGGCGTCCGGGTCCACTCGCTGCGGCTCCCCGGACTCATATCCCATCAGGAGGTCGCCTTCTCCAACGATGGGGAGTTGTTCTCCATTGAGCACCAGTCGACCAGCTATCAGTCGTTTGCCTCGGGTGCCCTGCTGGCGATCCGGAAGGTCCAGAACCTGCCAGGTGGAGTCCATCTCGGTCTGGAGACCGTCCTCTAGAAGACGAACACGGTGATCAGCCCGACGATCAGGCAGTAAGCGGCGAAGGGGAGCAGCCCGACTCTCTTGATCGCCGAGAGAAACCAGGCGATGGTCAGGTATCCGGATAAGGCCGCCACCGCGAAGCCAACCAGCAGTTCCGGTCCGAGGGCATTGTCACCGGCGAGGTCGAGGAGTTGGGACAGGCCCCCACCGGCGATGGCGGGAATCCCGAGCAGGAACGAGAACCGCGCGGCCTCGGCGAGGTCGAACTTCCGAGCGCTACCCGCACTTATGGTCATTCCCGACCTGGAGATCCCGGGGATCAGCGCCACCGCCTGGGCCAGGCCCACCACGACCGCATCGCTGATCTTCCCATCTGCGAGCTTCCGGGTCCCGGTCGCCAGACGCTGCCCGACTACCAGGACCACCGCCGTTGCGACCAGAGCCCAACCGACATTCGAGACCGTGTTCTGGAACCGGTCCAGGCTGTCCTTGAGGGGGAGACCGATCAGGGCGGGAATGGTTCCAATGGCCACCAGCGTCAGGATCTTCCTCCCCTCCGGGTCGCGATTGAACCGGAGGACTTTGGCGATATCCGCCCGGAAGTAGGTGAGGACGGCGACGAGGGTTCCAAGGTGGAGAACCGCCGAGACCGCCAGATCTGGAGGCTCGACATCCATCCCGAATCGAGCCAGGTACGCCGGGATCAGGACGAGATGGCCTGAAGACGAGACGGGCAGAAACTCGGTCAGTCCCTGGACGAGACCCCAAATGATCGCTGAGAGCACCGGGGCACGGTAACCGTCATCCCGTCGAGACCATTACCACCACGCGTCCGTTTATCGCAGCTGACGCAACCGCCGCGGCACGATCGCCGGGTATGGCCACAGCCCCTCCGCCTACCGTGAACGCATCGGGATCGCCGACACTTGCCACCAAGCCGTCGATGACTTCACCGGTGTCGACCAGCACCATCCTGACCGGGTCCCCGCTTCGGGCCGAAGGTGGCAGGTCGACAGTGACGATCCACCATCCTTCCGGAATGGGGGCGTCGCCCTGGCCGACGTCACTGGCAAGGATCGGGTCGCCGCTAGGGATATCGGTTCTGGCGATGGCTCCCGGCCCGATCGGTTCGAACAAACCCGCAGGGACAGGTCTGGCATGTGTGTTCGACAGGGTGATCGTCTCACCGCGTGCGATGTCGACAGTCGCGAACGGGTGGTCGATCATCGGTGCGGGCCGCATCTCAATCCACAATGCGAACACCGCGATCCCGACCGCCGCCAGCCATCGGCCCCAGGGAGGTGTCTGCAACCACAGCACCCTTTCGAAAGTAGGGCCAACCCGGTTGCTTGGGAAGAGGTTTGTGAGTTTCTAGCTGGCCGCGGCCGACTTTGGTTCGGTGGTCGACTTCTTCTCGGGCTTGCTCTCGGTCTTGCCGTTGTCAGACGTCTTGGAGGACGAACCCTTCACATCGGTGGCGTAGAAACCGGAGCCTTTGAAGACGATCCCCCGAGCATGGAACTTCTTCTGCAGGTCCCCACCACAACCCGAGTGCTTCTTCAGAGGCTTGTCGTTGAACGACTGGAAGACCTCGAGGGTCGCCCCGCAGCTCTTGCATGTGTATTCGTAGGTCGGCATCGTCTAACAGTCCAGAAAAGGGGTGAACAAGGAGATTCTAGAACCATGCGGTGGGCTGTTCCATTCCCTGTCATGCCATTCCTTCCCCGTATCATCCCTCCGGCATGACCCTCGCCATCGCCATTGCCCTGGTCGGTGCCTACCTGGTGGGAAGCATCGATTTCGCCTCTTTCGTGGCCAGGATGCACGGCGTCAACATCCGCGAGGTGGGTAGCGGCAACCCGGGAACTTCCAACGTACTTCGGACACTGGGCAAGGGACCGGCGGCCATGGTGCTGGTCGGCGACGCTCTCAAGGGGGTTGCCGGTGCGTATCTCGGGGTGTATGCGTCGGGAACCCTGTCCCATTGGATGTTCGCCACGGGCCTGGCCGCCGTGATCGGCCATTGCTATCCGCTGTTCAGCCGTTTCAGGGGGGGCAAAGGGGTGGCTACCGGTCTTGGAGTCCTGCTCTTCACCGTCCCGATCGCAGGATTGATCGTCCTGGGAACCTGGGCGGCCCTCACCAAACTCACCAAAGTCGCCGCTATCGGGTCGCTAACCGCTGTCGCCATCACCATCCCCCTCGCCCTCTGGCAGGGCGCGCGTGGTCTGGATCTCGTCTGGCTGGGTCTGACGATTGCCTTAATCCTGTGGAGGCACCGGTCGAATATCTCCAGGATGATCAGTGGCAATGAGCAGACTGTTACCTCATGAGTGAGGGAATCGAGGTTGCGGTCATCCCGGCCGCGGGCCGGGGGACAAGGATGCGACCCGCCACCCGTGTGGTTCCCAAGGCTTTGCTGACGGTGGTCGACAGGCCCGCCATCCAGTATGTGGTCGAGGAAGCCGCCGCGGCCGGCGCTTCCGAGGTCATCCTCGTGCTCGACCCCGACGTGGTCGACTGGGTGGAGCGTCATTTCAGCATCGAGGGTCCGCTCCCCGGACTCGAGGACATCAAGATCTCGACCGTCGCCCAGAACGAGCCGCTTGGACTCGGTCATGCGGTCAATGTCGCTGCTGGCTTGGTTGGTGATCGCCCCTTCTTCTGTCTTCTCTCCGACCGCATCGTCCGCCCCGGCAAGGAGGTCCTGTCATCGCTTGCTGCCGGATCTTCCGCCGGCTCGGTCTCGGTTGTCTACCTTCGATCCACCGACGATGACGAGGTGCTGGCCACTCACGGGGTGGCCGTGCCGGCCTCTGAGCTGGATGGGTCGTATCTCGACCTTAAAGGTGCCGTGGAGAAGCCGGGTCGGGCCGCCAGCCCTTCCAACTTCGTGTTCGATGGCCGGTACGTGTTCACCCCGGAAGTCTTCTCGGTCCTCGACGAAGTTGAGCCCGGCGTGGGTGGTGAGATTCAGTTGACCGATGCCATCAACGTCCTCGGAGACAGGGGACGGTTAAGGGGGTTTGTGGCCGACCACGACCTGCTCGATGTCGGGACCCCCAAGGGTCTTGTCGAGGCGTCATCCGTGCTGGGGAGTTATCTGCTCGGCTGTTGAGCGGTTGGGCATCGGAAAGAGACAGGAACTAGGCTTTGAGAAATCCGGGGGAGGTCGTTGAATGACGACCGCGCAGGTCACTACCCTCCGCCGCGCAACGGGAATATCGAGGATATGACAACGGTACTGATAGTCGGGTTACTGGTGATCGCAGGGATCTGGGCTGTCTACCTGCTCCCGGTGGTCTTCGGAGAGCGACATCAGACGCCACTGTCCTCGACCGAGGAGTTCGATCGTTGGACTCATTCGATGGCCAACGTGCAGAGGCACAGCGTGGCCGAGTTGACCCGAAGCAGCAAGCAGCAGATTCAGGCTCGCCGCAAGCGGACCTTGCTCACACTGGGAGTCCTGATCATCGCCAGTCTTGGTGCGGCCTGGCGGATGAGTTCGCTGCCGCTGTTGTTGCTGGGGCTCTTCTTCGTCTCCCTGACGTTCCTCTACCTGTCGCTGCTCCGCCAGATGCGGATGCGTCGTGACGAGCGACTGAAGGTCACTCACGTCGCCGAGCGTTCGTCTGATTGGGACGAACCTCAGATCCGGGTCATCGCCAACTGACCCTTTCCCTTGGGGGTAAAATCCGGGTTCCTCATTTTTGGGGCTGTAGCTCAGTCTGGCAGAGCACCGCGTTCGCAATGCGGGGGTCAGGGGTTCAAATCCCCTCAGCTCCACCGAAGACCCATCGAACTCTTTCAACCACCGAACTCTTTCAAAGCCTGGCTGCGCAACGCCATGGGTCTTCGTGCTTCAATCCGGGTCGGTGAGGCTCTCTCGTTTGCTCGATATCGGCGTTGATCCGGCTGACGATCCTGATCTGAGGATCAGGAAACGAACACTTCTCGCCACGGTGCTCGCCCTGATGGGCTTCGCGCTGTTGTTGGGAATCGCCAACGCATTCATCGCGGAATGGTTGGTCGTGATCTTCTCGGCGATTCAGTTTGGATTGTTCGGCCTCGCCATCCTCATTTTCAGCCGGACCCGCTCCCTGACGGTCCTGTTCATAGCCATGGCTGCAGTTGGTTCATCCCTCCTGTTCATGGCCGTCGTCGCTTTCGGTGGAATGCATCGGGGCGCCTACAACTTCATCTGGCTGGTGCTGTTGCCTATGGCCGCCGTCCTGTTCGTGGGAGTCCGTGCCGCCGGACTGGCTTTGGTGGCAGTCGTCCTGGTGGTCATCGCCGCGGTAGTAACCGAACTTGTCGTCGAACACCCACCCCCACCGGAAGAATCGTTGATGAGGCTGATCACCATCGCTCTGTTCATCATCGTGCCCGCCGCCATCGCCCTTGGACTGGTGGTGTTCATCGACGGGGAACGTCTCCGGGCTCGTACAGAGTCCGACGCTCTCCTCCTCAACATCCTCCCCAGATCGATCGCTGATCGTCTCAAGAAGGGGGAGCGGGTGATTGCCGACCACTACGACCGGGTGACCGTGCTGTTCAGCGACATGGTGGGGTTCACCCCGTTCGCCGCCGAGGAGTCGCCCGAGCGGGTCGTCGCACTCCTCAACGACGTCTTCAGCAGGTTCGACACCCTGGCCGAAGAGTGGGGACTGGAGAAGATCAAGACGATGGGTGACGCATACATGTTGGTTGCCGGGGCGCCCGAACCCCGTGACGATGACGCCGCCGTGGTGCTCGATATGGCCCTGGCGATGCATCAGATAATCGAGTCCCTTGACCCATCGCTTGGCGGGCCGTTCCAGCTGAGGATCGGCGTGGCCACCGGACCCGCAGTCGCCGGCGTTATCGGACACCGGAAGTTCAGCTACGACCTTTGGGGCGATGCGGTGAATCTGGCAAGCCGGATGGAGTCGTCCACCGAACCGGGGACGATCCAGGTCTCCGAGTCGACACGCTTGCTCTGCGGCGACCGATACAACTTCACACCTCGCCAGGTCGAACTCAAAGGTCTGGGATCGGTACAGACCTACATCGTCAGCAGCCGGTAGCACTGCAAACTCAAGACCCGGAATCCTCGGAGGAACCGACCTCCCGGAACCACTTGGAAAGTAGGACGATCAGGAGGACGCCGTAGGTATCTGCGACGAGGGAGATGGTGTACTCCCAGCTCCACCAGACCCAGAAGCCGCTTGACCAGGCGGGGGACGTGTCTCCGAGCGGGAGTTCCCGACTGAAGACATAGCTACCCGACCAGATTGCCCAAGTGGTTTGCACCATCAGCATCCCGGCGATGATGAGGGACAACGAGTGGTCCCGCCACCAGATGCCGCTCCGCTCCTTCCTGGCGAACAGGCCGCTGGCCATCGCCTACCCCTTTCAGGGATTAGAGCATTTCGTCTCGGGCCTGTTCAGCTCGGGAAGCTCCAATGGCTGTGGTCACCTTCTTCTCCTCCTCCGGCGGGGGGAGCACGGCAGGCATGCCGAGAGATTCGATCCACAGCTCCCGGGCCCAACCCATGGTGTGGTAGAGGTGCATGTCCTCTTCCTCCTCGACCTCTTCGTACGCTTCGGAGAGGACACTCTTCATCTCACCTGTGGCCTTTTCGGCGACCCGGCCGATCAGCTCCCAGTTGGCATGGTCCTTGGTTTCAGCTTCGACCACACACTCTGCAGCCACCAGTTCGGCGGCGGTCCGGTCTCCTGAAGCCAGTGCCATGTCCATCGCCGTGATCAGCGACTTGCCCTTGTGCCTCACCACCTCACGGCCCGGAGTCTCGACCGACGGGTCGAGACCCAGCTTGTCGAAGATCTCGTTGACTACGCGGACATGGTTTTCGGTCTCGGAGAGGTATTTCTCCCACTCCTCGCGGAGATCATCGTTGACCGCACAGCTGATCGCCTTGCGATAGATCTCAACGCCGCCTAGTTCGGTTTCCAGCGCCTGATACAGCAACTCGGTCACCTGATCCTTATTCATCCCTGACTCCTTCGTCACTCTGGGATGGGGATTACCCCGGATGGGGCATCAGGCAAACAGTGTCAGGCGCTTTCTCCCGACTGCTTGTCCTTCTCCTCTTCGGCGAGGATCCGGCGGAGGACCTTTCCGGTGAAAGCCAATGGCAGCTCATCCCTGAACTCGATCGACTTGGGAACCTTGAATCTGGCGAGACGGCCCTGGAGATAGGTGATCAGCTCCTCCTCGGTCGCGGCGTGACCGGGACGCAATACGACGAAACCCTTAGCTCGCTGGTTGATGCCTCCGACCGGCACTCCGATGACCGCTGCCTGGTACACCGCGGGGTGGGTGTACAACTCGTCCTCGATCTCTCTCGGGTAAACGTTCAGACCGCCACTCGCCAGGATCATGTCCTTCTGACGATCGATGATTCGGAAGTAGCCGTCCGTGCTCATTTCGGCGACATCGCCGGTATGGAGCCAGACCTTGCCCTCACGATCCCGTCGCAGCGTTGCGTCGGTCTCTTCGGGACGGTTCCAGTACTCCTTCATCACCTGGGGCCCGCTGATGCACAGGATTCCCGCCTGACCCGGCTCCAGGGTGATGGTCTCGGACTCGACATCGACGATCTTGCAGTCGGTGTCGGGGACCGGGAGACCGATGGTCCCCACCCGGTCACCCGACCCGATCGGGTTGGCATGGGTCACCGGTGACGCCTCGGTGAGACCGTATCCCTCGACAAGACGACCTCCGGTGACCCTTTCAAACTCTGCCTGGACCTCCGGGGGCAACCCGGCCGCACCGCTGATGCAGACCTCGACCGAGCTCAGATCGATCTGTCCGCTCTTCACTTCCGGTCGCTCGTTGATTGCGGCGTACAGGGTCGGCACCCCGGGGAGGACGGTGACCCGATGTTTCTCGACGTTCTCCAACAGCCGTTTCAGGTCACGCGGGTCTGGAACCAGGACCTGGGCCCACCCCTGCATCACCGAGACGTTCATACAGACGGTCATCGCATAGCTGTGGGACAGGGGGAGGGCGGTCATCATGACTTCGGCACCGGGATCGAGTCCGACCGCCCACACCGCGACCTGCGACGCGTTGACAACCATGTTGCGATGGGTCAGCACTGCAGCCTTCGGGAGGCCGGTGGTGCCGCCCGTGTAGAACAGGGCAGCCGGATCGGTTTGATCGGCAGGTGAGTCGACGGGTTCATCCGAACCCCTCTTGAGGAGGTCGTCGAAGGTGAGGGTCCGATCGTCGAGCGGTCGCTTGATCCGATGTCCGCCCTTCTTCTCTTGGGTCAGGGTGAAGAGGAATCTGAGAACCGGCGGGAAGTACTCTTTGATCCCGGTCAGGACGATGTGACGCAAGGTCGGCATCTCCAGACCGAGCCGGTCCTGGAAACCGCTGAGGGCGATCAGAATCGAGGCACCCGAGTCGGCGATCTGACGCTGCAACTCGACCGCGGTGTAGAGGGGATTGACCGGCACCGCGATGCCTCCTGCCCTCCAGATGGCGTGATACGTGATCACCGCCTGGGGGCAGTTGGGCATGAAGACAGCGACCCGGTCGCCATGAGTTACGCCAAGGCCATGCAGACCGTGGGATGCGCGGTCGACGAGAGTGTCGAGCGTGCGATAGTCGATGGTCCGCCCGAAGAAGTGGATGGCGGGGTCATCGGGGTTCTTCGAGGCGCTGGTACGGAGCAGGCCGTCCAGGGTCGTCTCAGGGTATTCGAGTGTCGTCGGGACTCCAGGGTCGTAGGCGGCATGCCACGGCCGACTCCCGAACTCGGTGAGTGCTTCCATTTGAAACCACCATGCCTCATACCCGGCAATACCGGTAGGGGCCAAAGTCCCCGAAAGGAACGATCGCTGTTGCCCGTCACCGGAAAATCCATAAGGCTGGTGTTGTGAAGCCTCGAAACGATCCGGTCCTGAATGGGATCCTGGCCACCGACCAGTACCAGTTGACGATGGCGCAGCTGTACTGGAAGGAGGGTCTGGCCGAACGGGCTGCTCAGTTCGACTACTTCTTCCGTAGCTACCCCGACTACGGAACCCATCAGACCGGCTACTGCGTCACGGCCGGACTGGGTTGGTTCCTGGGTTGGATGGAGTCGGCACGATTCGAGAAAGCCGACCTGGAATCGATCGGGTCCCAGCAGGGCGCCGATGGCAAACCCCGATTCGACCGGGGTTTCCTGGACTGGCTGGCAGCCAACGGTGACTTCTCGTCGCTTGAGATAGTCGCGGTGCCGGAGGGGCGGGTCGTCCATGCCAACGCCCCGATCGCCATCGTCAAGGGTCCGTTGGCAATGGCGCAGATCCTGGAGACACACCTCCTCCACCGGCTCAACTATCCGACCCTGGTAGCCAC
>CAYNSP010000053.1:8713-12796 GCA_964400035.1 uncultured Acidimicrobiaceae bacterium
AGATCCTGGAGACACACCTCCTCCACCGGCTCAACTATCCGACCCTGGTAGCCACGAAAGCGTCCCGGGTGAAAGAAGCCGCCCGTGGCGGATCGGTCCTGGAGTTCGGTCTGCGCCGGGGGCCGGAAGCCGGAGCCCATGCCGGCGGTCTGGGAGCATTGATCGGAGGCTGCGACTTCACCTCAAATGTTGCTCTGTCCGATGCCGTGGGTCTTGACCCGAAAGGAACCCACGCCCATTCGATGATCCAGGCGTTCATGGCGCTGGGTCTGGGGGAGCTCGAGGCGTTCCGCCGGTACGCCGCCCTATTCCCTGACGAGTGCGTCCTTCTCGTAGACACCGTGGACATCCTCGGTTCAGGGGTTCCGAACGCCATCGAGGTCTTCAAGGAGTTGAAGTCGAAGGGTCGCCGTCCCGGAGGGATCAGGCTCGACTCGGGAGATCTCGCCTACTTCGCGATCCAGTCAGCCGTCATGCTCGACGCGGCCGGATTCGACGATGTCTCGATTGTCCTCTCTTCTGACCTCGACGAACTGGTCATCTGGCAGATCCTCAGCCAGATCGATTCTGAGGCACCCCGGTATGGGCTCGACCCTGCCCGGCTGATAAACAGGCTGGTCTTCGGGGTCGGGACCCGTCTCATCACTTCCGAAGGGGACCCAGCGTTGGGTGGGGTGTACAAACTGGTGGCGATCGACGACGAGTCGGGCAGGAGCCTCCCGGCCATCAAAGTGTCAGAAGACCCGGCAAAGGTTCCCGCACCGGGGGACAAGCGACTCTGGCGTGTTTATGACAGCAGAGGCCTGGCCACGGCCGATGTTGTGTCCCTGGCCGACGAAGCCTTGTCCACGTCGGGTCAGATGACTCTCTACCACCCGAGTCGTGAGGTGCATCGGAGTCTGGAGATGTCAGAGACCAGCAGAGTCGAGGAGCTCCTGGTGCCGGTGTTCACAGATGGACGCCGAGAGGACGGAGAACCCGGCATCGACCTCCTCAGACAGCGGCGGATGGACGACCTCGACCGTCTCGACCCGGGGGTGAAGCGACTGATCAACCCCCACGTCTATCACGTCTCCCTCACCGAAAAGTTGAAGAGTCTCCAACGGCGACTCGTGTCCGACGCTCTGGCCGACTCTCCGGCCCCGCAGTCTTGAGCGACTATTCGATGGTCACTCCGGCGGCCACCATGTCGGCCACCGCTCGGGACCCATCACCCGGTTGGAGGTTCACTGCCCTGGTCAGATCGGCCAGGAGCGTGGTAGAGAATCCGGCATTGGCAGCATCGATAGCGCTCGCCCGCACGCAGTAGTCGAGGGCGAGACCGGTCACCACAACCCGTTCGATCCCCCGGGCTTCGAGCATCACATCGAGCCCGGTCGAACTCTTCTCCCCGGAGCTGACATCGTGACCGCTGAATGCCGAATAGCCGTCCTCGCTCCCGGTCCCTTTGCGGATCCGGATGGCGTCGTCGACAAGGTGCAGTTCGCGGTGGAGTTCGGCTCCTTCGGTCCCGACGACACAGTGGACCGGCCAGATGCCACCGTCCTTAGCGAAGTGCGGGGTGACCTCGGGATGCCAGTCCTGGGAGTACACGATCACTGCTGCACCGGCCAGGGCCGAGGCGATCTCGTCGTTCAGCCCTGGAATGGTCTGCTCTCCATCAGTCACGTAGAGACTCCCATCGGGGTCGGCGAAGTCGTTCTGCATGTCAACCACAAGCAGGGCGGTCTTCGGGTCGTATTGCATGTGTCCACCATACGCCGGAGACCGCGAAAGAAAATCAGGCTCCCGGGTTTCAATCCGGCTCCGTTGGGGTAAGGTAGGTCTTGAAGAACCCGACGTGTGATAACGGGAACCGACTGACTAGCCGGTTGAGATGGGGACTAGAGGAGTCCCGGGACCGTTGAACCTGATCCGGTTTATACCGGCGTAGGAATTCACATATCGGGTTCTTCACTTTTTCCCGGGGTTACGCTCCTTCGATGGTTCGAAAAGTCGCTCCCTACGGTGAATGGGTATCGCCGATCGGTGCTGCCGACACCATCAGCACCGCCGTCAACTTCTCCGAAGTGACCTACCACGATGGTGAGGTGTACTGGATCGAAGGTCGACCATCCGATAAGGGTCGACAGGTCATCGTCACGCGATCACCCGACGGGACCATTTCCGATCTCACCCCGGCAACGGTGAATGCGCGTACCCGGGTCCACGAGTACGGCGGCGGTTCGATGCTGGTCACATCTGGTGGCGTCTACTACCCGGACTTCGCCGATCAGCGGCTGTACCGGCTCGCCCGCGGATTGGAACCGTCTCCGATCACACCTGCCGCCACACCTCCGCTCTCTGAGACCCGGTTCGCAGACGGTCGCCAGATGCCGGACGGCCGGATTGTGTATGTCCGGGAAAGCCACGACGCCGAGGGTGACCCGTCCAACGAGGTCGTCATCATCGACCCATCCGACGGGGAGCAGTTCGTGGTGGCCAGTGGCGCCGACTTCTACTCCGATCCGAGGCCGTCGTCGGACGGTTCGAAGATCGCCTGGGTGGAGTGGGACCACCCCAACATGCCCTGGGACGAGACCAGGCTCAGGGTGGCCAGCCTCGACGGGTCCACCATGTCGGTGGCAGGAGGCGCGGAGCAGTCGGTCAACCAGCCGGTGTGGACTCCCGATGGAGACCTCCTCTATCTGAGCGATGAGACGGGCTGGTGGAATCTTTACCAATGGGATGGGAACGAATCGCGCCCGGTATTGACGATGGAGGCCGACTTCGGTCTCCCGCAGTGGGTGTTCGGACGGCCCACGTATGTGGTCCTCGACGACGGTCGGATCATCAGCATCTTCTTCGAGAATGGCATCCAGCGGCTCGGTCTCATCACGAGCGGTTCGCTGGAACCAATTGATCTGGGCTTCACCAGTCACACTTACCTGACCACCGACGGCACCAGACGGGTGTGGTTCGTCGGACACCGCGCCGACGGTTCGGTGTCCCTGGCCGAGCACGACCTGCAGACCGGACGGACCACCGAGGTCAAGGGCAACAAGGTTCGGTTCGATCCCGGATACCTGTCGGTACCTCGGCCGATCACCTTCCCCACCACCGAGGGTGTTGCTCACGCCATCTTCTATCCACCCACCAACCGTGACTTCGAGGCACCCGCCGGGACGCTGCCACCTGTGATGGTTCGTGTCCATGGTGGACCGACCAGCGCCGTCTTCCCCTATCTCGACCCCCGCTACGCCTACTGGACCAGCCGCGGCGTCGGGATCGTTGACGTCAACTACCGGGGTTCGACCGGGTTCGGTCGGGGATACCGCAACAAGCTTCGTGGCATGTGGGGTATCGCCGACGTCGAGGACGCCGTCGCCGCGGCCCGATATCTTGTCGACACGGGTGAAGCAGACCCCGATCGTCTCCTGATCAGCGGGGGGAGTGCCGGCGGGTTCACCGTGCTGGCCGCACTGAGCAGCGCCGATGCCTTCGCAGCCGGTGCCTCCTATTACGGGGTGGCCGATCTCAACCTGCTCAACGAGCACACCCACAAGTTCGAATCCCGCTACCTGGATAGGTTGATCAGTTCCGATCCGGAGGTTCTGACCGAGCGGTCGCCGATCACCCACGTCGACCGGATCAAGGTGCCGGTGATCCTCTTCCAGGGACTCAAGGACAGAGTCGTCCCTCCGGAGCAGTCGGAACTGATTGCGGCCGCTTTGGAACGCAACGGAATCGTCCACGAATACATCACCTACGAGAACGAGGACCACGGATTCCGGGATGCCGCCAACATTGTCCACGCCCTCCAGTCCGAACTCGCCTTCTACGGTCGGGTCCTCGGCTTCGACCCCCACGTCTGACGCATTCGCCCCCAAACTGGAGGTTCGGGGACCGTCCCAGTGTCGTCCTTCGGGGCCGGAAAGCCTGGAGGAAGCGCATCCGACTCCACAAACCCACCAACCACACCCGCCGACCAACCTAGGGCAACCGCCCCACCGCCGCCGACCTGGTCTCAGGAGACGCCGAAACCCCTAATCGCACCCACGAACAATCCTGCGCGAGCTCAACGATTGCTAAGGGGTATAGGCG
>CAYNSP010000054.1:0-12644 GCA_964400035.1 uncultured Acidimicrobiaceae bacterium
CCCGGATCCTGTTTCCCGGTGGTCTGGTCGCAGTGATGCTCCTCGTCATCGGCTCATGGCTCGAAGGTGCCGTGGCACAGATGCCACGTGCCCTCGGGGGCGGTTTGATCCACTTCACCCTGATGCTGATGGTGGCCATCCTGGCCAGAGGCGGCATGGGCTTCGGGGACGTGAAACTGGCCGCCCTACTCGGGGTCTTCACCGCCTTCATCGGTTGGGAGACACTGGCGGTCAGCGTGATCAGCGGGATACTGATCGGTGGGGTGGTCGGACTGATCCTCTTGATCACCCGACGCAAAGGGCGTAAAGATGAGGTCCCATATGGTCCACCCCTCATCCTCGGTGCATGGTTGGCGATCATTTTCCCGGCATTGGCTTCATGGCTGTTCCCCGGAGTGGGATGATCTTTGATGTGATCCGGTCGAGTCTGGAGCCCCCGCAATGAAATTCGCCCTGGAGGTCCGCTATGGGGATGGCGATCATGCCGACTTCGCCCGCCGTCTGAGCGACGTGATCGGTGACGCCGGTGGTGAGGTCATCGACGAGGACGGCTGGCCGGACATGGTCCTCTCGGTCGGTGGTGACGGAACCATGCTCGCCGCGGTTCGGCGTGCCCTGGCATGGGATGTGCCGGTCCTCGGATTCAATCTGGGGACACTTGGCTTTCTGACCGCGGCGGAGCCTGAGAAGGTCAGCGAGGTAATCGACCGATTGATCAAAGGTGATTACCGCCTCGAGGATCGGATGACGGTGAGGGCCCAGGTCGATGGTGTGGACGCCACCGGGGTCAATGATGTGGTGGTCGAGAAGGTGGACTTCACCCGACTGATCAGCATCGAGGTCAGCATCAACGACGAACCATTCGTCACCTACCGGGCCGATGGGCTGATCATCGCCACGCCCACCGGTTCGACCGCGTACTCGTTCTCGGCACGGGGCCCGCTGGTCGACCCGGGTATGGATGCTTTGATCATGACACCTGTCGCCTCCCATTCGCTGTTCGACCGTGCCATGGTCCTCGCCCCCGAGAGCGTCATCGGTCTGCGGGTCACCAGGGACAGGTCGGTACGGGTCAACGTCGACAAAACCGATCTGGGCACCCTTACGGAAGGTAAGACGGTAGAGATCCGCCGCGGCGATCGGCCCGTCCGATTCGTCGTGCTCGAGGATCGATCGTTCCCCGGTCTCCTCAAGGCCAAGTTCGGGCTGCAGTGACGCTGCATCACCTCCGGGTCGTCAATCTCGGGGTCGTCAACGACAGTTCGCTCGAACTCGTGCCCGGACTCAACGTGATCTCCGGAGAGACCGGGGCCGGCAAGACCCTGATCCTCGGAGGTCTCCGTTTGCTCCTCGGTGAAAAGGCCGACTCAGCCGCGGTAGGCCCGGTTGGATCAGAAGCGTTGATCGAAGGCCTTTTCGTTAGTGACGATGTCGAGCTTGCGGTGACCCGGATCGTGCCCCGCGACGGGCGGAGCAGGGCGTATATCGACGGTGTCCTCGGGTCGGTGGACGCACTCACCGAACGGGTCGGCTCCCTGGTCGATGTGGTCGGACAGCACGATCAGCATTCCCTGAAGCGCCCGGGCCATGTGCAGCGACTCGTGGACAATGCCGGTGGTGAATCGCTTGCCCGGGCGCTCGACGAGTACCGGAAGGCCTGGGAGGAGTATCAGACCGCACTCAAAGACCAGGCTGCCCTCGGCGGCGACGAGATGTCGTTACGACGGGAACTCGACCTGACCGGGTTCCAGGCCGGTGAGATCGAAGCGGCCGGTCTCGAGCCGGACGAGGACCGAACCCTGGAGGCCGAGGCGGTGCTCTTGCGGAATGTCGGTGAGCTGAAACTGCTCCTCGGGGAGGCACTCGACATCCTGGACCGTATGGGGGACGACGGGGGAGAGGTGGTGGCCCGAGTGCGGAAGGCGGGTGCCATCGACCCGTCGATTGCAACCGCTGACGACCTGGTGGAACAGTTATCGGAGCTCTCTCGATCGACCCGGCATCATCTCGACCGGGTGGATGACGACCCGGAGAGACTCGGATATGTCGAGTCCCGATTGACCACCATCGGTGACCTGAAGCGCAAGTACGGTCAGACCGTCGAGGAGATCCTCGAGTTCGGAGCGCAGGCAAGGGCCCGAGCTGACGAGATCGAAAGACTGTTGAGCAGAGCGGGGGAGATCGGGGCCGAAATCGAGACCACCCGGCATGCCGTGATCAAAGCGGCGGGCTCACTCACAGAGGAGCGGAAGACGGCGGCCGACAGACTTGCGGCAACAGCACTGGCTCATCTTCATGACCTCGGGATGGACGGGCCGATCATGGCGGTGAGAGTGGAGCCGATCGAACCCGGTCCCAACGGAGCGGATCGGATCGCAATCTGGTTCGCCTCCGATTCCAGACTCGAACCGGTGCCCCTGGGATCGGGGGCGTCAGGTGGGGAACTCTCCAGGTTGATCCTGGCGTTGCGGCTCGCCGGACGGGGCCGTGACATCGACACCCTGGTCTTCGACGAGGTAGACGCCGGTGTGGGCGGTGTGACTGCTCTCGCAATGGGAGAGAAGCTGGCAGGTCTCGCCCGGGACCACCAGGTTGTTTGTGTCACCCATCTGCCTCAGGTGGCGGCATTTGCCGACGCTCACTTCGTGGTCGAGCGGGACGGCACTTCGGCCACCGCACGTCGTCTCCGTGAGGAGGCACGGGTCCGGGAACTCTCCAGGATGCTGGCCGGTCTCCCTGACAGCGAGGCGGGCCAGGTGGCCGCCTCCGAGCTACTCGACCTGGCGGCAAGGACCCGCGGGTAGATCAGACCGGCCTCGCCGATCCGGTGCCTGACATTTCGAATGCGCGTGCTAGGGTGACGTCCCGTGATGAACGGGCCCTCTGAGACACCGGAAGCGACCACTCAGGGCCCTCCTCCCACCTCCTATCCGAAGTACATCTTCGTGACCGGCGGCGTCGTCTCCAGCCTCGGTAAAGGGATAACCGCTGCCTCCCTGGGACGTCTCCTCAAGGCCAGGGGTCTGAAGGTGGTCAACCAGAAGCTCGACCCCTACATCAACGTCGACCCCGGGACCATGAACCCGTTCCAGCATGGTGAAGTTTTCGTCACCGATGACGGTGGTGAGACCGACCTCGACCTGGGTCACTACGAGCGTTTCACCGGGGAGAACCTGAAGCGATCCTCGAATGTGACCGCAGGCTCGGTGTACCTCTCGGTCATCCAGAAGGAGCGACGGGGCGATTACCTGGGGGACACCGTCCAGGTGATCCCTCACATCACCAACGAGATCAAGGACCGGATCCGACGGGTCGGGTCCCAGGATGTCGATGTGGTGATAACCGAGGTGGGTGGGACCGTCGGCGACATCGAGAGCCTTCCCTTCCTCGAGGCGATCCGCCAGTTCGGCAACGAAGTCGGTCGGGCCAACACCCTGTTCGTCCATGTCACCCTGGTTCCCTACATCGCCGCGTCCGAGGAGTTGAAGACCAAGCCGACCCAGCACTCGGTGGCTGAGTTGCGGAGCAAGGGCATCCACCCTGACGTCATCATCGTCCGGTCGGATCGGGACATCGACGCCGACGTCAGACGCAAGATCAGTCTCTTCTGCGACGTCGAACCCAGGGCTGTCATCGCCTGCCCGGATGCCCGGGACATCTACGAGGTGCCGTTGGTCCTCCATGAAGGAGGTCTGGACACGGTCGTCTGCGACCGCCTGGGCATGGTCACCGGGCCTCCCAACCTTGAGACCTGGCGGACCATGGTGGAACGGGCCAAGTCCTCGACCGAAGAGGTCACGGTCGGCATAGTCGGCAAATACGTCGGGTTGCCCGACGCCTACCTGTCCGTTGCTGAGGCACTCCGTCATGCCGCCGCCGCACAGGGTCTCAAGCTCGATCTCCGCTGGATCCCCAGTGATGAACTGACCGGATTACTCGCCGACACCTATCTCGAGGATCTCGATGGTGTCGTCATCCCCGGCGGGTTCGGGTACCGCGGGGTCGAAGGCAAGATCGCGGCGATCCGGTATGCCAGAGAGAACGACGTCCCACTGCTGGGCCTGTGTCTCGGACTGCAATGCGCGGTGATCGAATTCGCCCGATCGGTTCTTGGCTATGCCGATGCCAACAGCACTGAGTTCGACCCTTCCACGCCTCATCCTGTGATCGACCTGATGGCAAGTCAGGAAGATGTCGAGGACATGGGCGGAACCATGCGTCTCGGTCTCTATGCGGCAAAGCTGGCCGAAGGGTCGAAGGTCCGGGCCCTCTACGGGGAGGAGCTGGTCTACGAACGGCATCGGCACCGGTGGGAGGTGAACAACCGGTACCGGAAGGATCTGGAGAAGGCGGGCATCAGGCTGTCGGGTCTTTCCCCGGACGACAATCTGGTCGAGTTCATTGAACTTGTTGACCACCCGTTCGTCGTGGCAACCCAGGCGCATCCCGAGTTCCGTTCCCGACCCGACGTCCCTCACCCGTTGTTCTTCGGTTTGGTCGAGGCGGCCGGGAAACGTCGCCTCTCCCAACCCGATGTGGTCATAGACGACGCCACGGAAGTTGTTCTGGACTGATCCCAGGGCCTTCCCCATGGTTCTTAAGTAGCCTGAACCTGTGAAGAGGAGGATGTTTTGATCGTTGGTGTCCCGCGGGAGATCAAGACCGCAGAGAACCGCGTTGCCATCACCCCGGTCGGGGTCAGGGAACTGACCGAACGGGGTCATACCGTCCTGATCGAGAAGTCCGCCGGTGAGGGTTCCAGCATCCCCGATGAGGCATACGAGGCCCAGGGCGGTGTGATCGTCCCCAACGCCGAAGAGGTGTTCGGGGGCGCTGACATGATCCTCAAGGTGAAGGAACCGCAGAGCAAAGAAGTGGCCATGCTCCGTGAGGGGCAGGTGGTCTTCACCTATCTCCATCTCGCTGCCTACCCGACCCTGGCAGCCGAGATGGCCACCAAGGGCGTGATCGCCATCGCCTATGAGACCGTCCAGATGCCGGACCGCTCGCTTCCACTGCTTGCTCCGATGTCAGAGGTGGCAGGTCGTATGGCAACCCAGGCCGGAGCCCACTATCTGGAACGGGCCCATGGTGGACGGGGGGTGCTCCTGGGTGGTGTGCCAGGTGTGGCACCCGGCAAGGTGGTCGTGATCGGGGGCGGTATGGCCGGTTCCAATGCGGCCGTGATCGCCATGGGCATGCAGGCCAACGTCACGGTCCTCGACACCGACTTCGCCCGGTTGCGTTCCCTCGACTCCATGTATCAGGGACGGATCCAGACCATGCACTCGAACAAGCTGAGTATCGAGGATCAGGTCCTCGGTGCTGATCTGGTGATCGGGACCGTGCTCATCCCGGGTGCTGCGGCGCCGAAGCTGGTGACCGAAGACATGATCCGGGCGATGAACCCGGGTGCGGTCGTGGTAGACGTCGCCATCGACCAGGGCGGATGCTTCGAGACCTCCCGGGAGACGACACACACCGACCCGGTCTACACCCTGCACGATGTGGTGCATTACGCGGTGGGGAACATCCCCGGTGCGGTCCCTCACACATCGACATATGCACTCACCAATGCCACTTTGAGATATGCGGTGGCCCTGGCCAGCAAGGGTGTCAAGAACGCCATCGCTTCACACTCCGAGCTGTTGGGTGGAGTGAACCTGGTCGGTTCAAATGTCTGTCATCCGGCGGTGGCCGAGAGCCTTGGTCTTCCCTACATGGAGCCGAACCGCGCTCTGACCGAAGTGTGATCGCGCTCGCCGAGTGCGTCGAGGAGTATCTGGCCTCGATGAGGGTGGAGAGCGGGCTGGCGCCCAACACCATCGCCGCCTACCGCCGTGACCTGGGCCAGTATCTGGAGTTCCTCGGTGGTGCCGAACCGGGGCCGGAGGACGTGGAGGCCTTTGCCGCCGAAATGACACGTCGAAGGCTGGCCGAGAGCACGCACAAACGAAAACTGGCCGCCATCCGCGGATTGCATCGGTTTGCAGTGCGGGAGGGGCTCAGGGAGACCGATCCGACGGTCCTGGTGGCGGCGCCGCGACGGCCCTCACCCTTCCCCAAGGCACTCGAAGTGGGGGAGACCATCTCGCTGATCGAGTCCCCGGACGTCGCCACGATGGCCGGTCGGCGGGATTCCGCCCTGCTCGAGTTCCTGTATGCGACCGGGGCGCGGGTGTCCGAGACGGTCGGGCTCGATCTCACCGACCTCGATCTCGAGGAGAGAGTGGCGATCGTCACCGGGAAAGGCTCCAAACAGAGGTTGGTTCCCCTGGGCCGCCAGGCTGCGGTTGCACTGGAGCGCTGGCTTCCCGACCGGTTGCAGCTTGTGAAGAGAGGCCAACGTGGGGACCCCGTGTTCGTCAACCTGCGGGGGATGCGGATCAGCCGTCAAGGAATCTTCGACATCGTCCGAAAACATGCGGCAAGAGCAGGCATCGAACCCCATCGCGTGTCACCGCACGTCCTACGACATTCGGCGGCAACCCACATGGTGGAGGCGGGTGCCGACCTCCGGACCGTACAAGAGATCCTGGGCCACGCTACGATCAGTACAACCCAGGTTTACACGAAGGTTTCTTCCGCACACCTCTTGGAGATCTATCTCCAGGCACACCCAAGGAGTCAATAAATGACCGTCGACATCCAAAAGGCCAAAGACGCCCTGGTTGCCGAACGGCGTAATCTGGTCCACCAGCTCGGTGAGCTGGGGGCCGCCGAGACCGGGGACCTCGATGTCGACCTCGACTTCGGAGGAAGTTTCGCCGACGCCGCTGCCGTGACCGCCGAACGCACCGAGGTGCTCGGGGTGGTCGATTCGTTGAAGCGTCAGGTTGAGGAGATCGATCTGGCATTGGCCCAAATCGAGGCCGGTAACTACGGGATCTGCCTTGATTGCGGCAAGGAGATTGACCCGGCCCGTCTCGAAGTCCGCCCGATGTCGGTCCGGTGTGTCGACTGCATCCACAAAGCCACAACCGCCTGAACGGTACGAGTTCCGGCCATTCCATCTGGCCAGACGGTTCTTCGGCGTCCTCTTTGCCCGGAGACTGAGCTCCGAGGAGCTGGCCTGGGTCGCATCCCGTCTCCCCGAACCACTGTGGGAGCTTTTCATCAGCCAGCAGGTGGCAGACCAGCGACATGGACTCGAAGCCGGCCGACGGATCGTGGCAGCAGGGGTCGATGACAATGACCTGGTAACCGCCGCACTGCTCCACGACGTGGGCAAACGCCACTCTCATCTCGGGGCTGTGGCCCGATCGGTGGCCACACTCCTCATCGTGTTGCGGCTCCCAATGACTGCTCGGATGAGGCAATACCGTGACCACGGCAAACTGGGCGCGGTGGATCTGAAGGAGGCAGGCGCACCGGAGGTGGTTGTCTCGTTCGCCCGATACCACCAGTTCGGAAGACCGGTGGACATGACGGTGGAGACCTGGAACGCACTCCGCAGCGCCGACATGAGCAGCTAGGGCACGATCTCAAAGACCGGCTTGGAGCGGGCACGCAGATAATCTCAGAGGGTGACGTTCCATGTTCGTACGGCCGTTTTCGAGGGCCCGCTCGACCTTCTCCTACAACTGATCACCCGACATCAGGTGGAGATCAGTGAGGTCGGGCTGACCGAAGTGGTGGGGGAGTACCTTGCTCTCCTCGACGAGATGGACCGACTCGACATCGAGGTCACCTCCGAGTTCCTCCTGATCGCGGCGACCCTGGTCCAGTTGAAGACCCGGGCACTGTTGCCGGTGGCCGGCGCCTTCGACCTCGACGACGAGCTTGCACTGATCGAAGAACGGGACCGACTTCTCGCCCGTCTCCTCGTGTGCGTCACCTTCAAGGATGTCGCTGCCGTGTTGCAGAGGCGGATGCAGACCGCCAACCGCTATGTCCCGAGAACCGGCGGGATCGACCAGAAGATCGTCCGACCTCCCGCTCCTGTTGAGCTCACCGTGTCTCCGCAACAGCTTGCCGAAATGGCTGCCCGGGTCTTCGCACAATCCGAGCGTGAGGTCGACCTCGATCATCTCGACCTCGATCTACCCAGCGTGGAACATGCCATCGCCAACCTCCGGACACGCATCGAGGACCTGGCGGTCACCAACTTCGACGACCTGGTCGAGCATTGCTCCCGACCGGTCGAGGTGGCTGCCTACTTTCTCGCCCTCCTCGAACTGGCACGATGGGGACTGATCGAGGTTTCGCAAGATGACTGGTTGTCAGACATCACGGTGAAACATCGGGGTGGGGCCCCCCTCGATCTGACCTCGGAGTGGGCGTCATGAACGAGCTCGCCGCCCTCGAGGCAATCCTGTTCGTGACCGAGGAGCCGGCACCGGAGGCGGAATTGGCAGAAGTCCTGGAGCTACCCGTGCCACGGGTCCGACAGCTTCTCGATGAATTGGGGAGGGGCCTGGAGGAACGTGGCAGTGGATTGGTCCTGAGACAGACCGGCGGCGGTTGGCGTCTCTACAGCCACCCCGACGCCTACCCGTATCTGGAGCGTTTCTCCGGTTCTGCCACTGCACGGCGGATGTCGGCGGCGGCCCTGGAGACCCTTGCCGTGGTGGCCTACCGCCAACCGGTGTCGCGTGCTCAGATCGCCGAGATCCGGGGTGTCGACTCGGATTCGTCGGTGAGGACCCTGGAACGACTCGGGTTCATCGAAGAGCAGGGTCGCCTCAACCTCCCCGGTAATCCGGCGGTGTACCGCACCACCGTGCTGTTCCTGGAGAAACTCGGGCTCAACTCGCTCACAGAGTTGCCCCCGCTTGCCGACCACATGCCTCCGGCGGACTTCGTCGACACCATGGAGGAAAGTCTCCGTCCCGAGTCGGGCTGACACATGACCGAGCGGATCAGGGTGCAGAAAGCCCTCTCGGGAGCCGGGCTGATGTCGCGGCGAGCCGCAGAGGAGGCGATCCTGGACGGTCGGGTCGAAATCGATGGCCGCAAGGCGGTCCTCGGTGACCGTGTCGATCCGAAGACCGAGACCCTCACCCTGGACGGGGTCCCGGTGACCATCGATCCTGACGTCGAGACCCATCTCCTCTACAAGCCGGTCGGAGTTGTCTCTACCGCCCGGGACCCTCAGGGAAGACCGACAGTGGTCGATCTGGTGGAATCCGACAAGCGCCTGTACCCGGTGGGAAGACTCGATATGGACTCCGAAGGCCTGATCCTCCTCTCCAACGACGGTGAACTGACCAACCGGGTCACCCACCCCCGCTACGGGATCACCAAGACCTATCTCGTCAGGGTGGAAGGGCGGGTTTCCAAAGGAACGCTGCAGAAGCTGCGACAGGGGGTTGAACTGGACGATGGGCCAGCGAGGGCCTTGAAAGCGGTTGTGAAGGATGTGCTTGGGGACCAATCCCTGGTCGAATTGGTGATGATCGAGGGACGTAATCGGGAGGTCCGCCGGATGATGGATACCGTCGGACACAGGGTGGTCCAACTGGTCCGAACCTCCATCGGGCCAATCACCGATCCGGCGTTGAAGCCCGGCGAGTCGCGGCAGTTGACCCCAGCAGAGGTCAGGGAACTGCTGATGTCGGGGCAAACATGAGTACCGGATCATTCGCTCCCGGCGCGGTCCACGGGGTGATCAGGCCACCCGGATCGAAGTCGCTGACGGTGAGGGCCATGGCGGCGGCGGCTATGGCTACCGGAAGGTCGCATCTGTACGGAGCGCTGGAGGCAGAGGACACCGGGGCGATGGTCCGGGTCCTCGAAGGATTCGGCGTAGCAGTCCATTCGGTGGGTGATCCGTGGTCGATCGACGGTGGACGCCTCGCGCCTCCTTCCCACCCGCTTGACGCCGGTGATTCAGGATTGACGGCCCGGCTGGCGATCGCGATGGCCGCCCAGGTCCACGGGCACACCACCATCGACGGGAGTGCCCGGCTCCGGGAGCGGCCGATGGGACCACTCATCGAGACGATTCGATCCCAAGGGGTCCATGTGTCCGACACCAGGCTCCCGGTCACGGTTGAAGGTCAGGGTCTGTGGGGTGGTGACATGGAGGTCGACTCGTCGATGAGCAGCCAGTTCGTCACCGCCCTCATGATGGTTTCTCCACTGAACCGGAACCCGACCATCCTCCGGATTGTCGGCGATCGGGTTTCGGAGGGTTACCTCGATTTGACCACCGGAGTGATGCGTCGCTTCGGGGCTGAGGTGACCATGACCGTCACCGGATATGAGATCGCCAACACCGGCTATCAGGCGGCCGATGTCGAAATCGAGCCGGACGTGTCGGCGGCGGTGTACCCCATGGTTGCCGCGGCGATCACCGGCGGAAGGGTCGAGGTGGCCGGTGTCAGGGAGACCAGCCGGCAACCGGACATTGCGGTGGCGGATCATCTCGGTGCGATGGGGTGTCGGATCGATGATGGGGCCAGCGGGATCATGGTTGAAGGTCCTGCGAGTCTCCAACCCCTCGACGCCGACCTGAGTGCCCTCCCGGACGGAGCGATGGCACTCGCCACGGCATGTCTGTTCGCAGACGGCCCGTCCCGGCTCACCGGCTTGGGCACGCTCAGACACAAGGAATCTGACCGCCTGCAAGCCCTCGAAGACGGTATGGAGCGTCTCGGTGCCCGGGTGGTCGTCGACGATGAGAGCATGATGATCACACCGGGACCGCTTCGGGCAGCGACCCTCGACCCGCACGGGGATCATCGGGTGGCGATGTCTCTCGCACTGGTCGGGTTGAAGGTGGTTGGAGTGGAGGTCACCGATCCTGAGGTGGTCGACAAGACCTGGCCGGGATACTGGGAGGCGATGACGATTCTGCAGGGTTGAACCGGATCGGAGCCCGCATTAGTGGCATAGGGGTTGCCGGGCGGCTACCTTATCCGCCCGTAGGAGTGGCCTCGGCCCCGAGCTTCGCCCCCAATGTCCTAAGAACCCCCCAAGTAGGACACCCTCCGGGGCCGGCGGCCTCTCCCATCTATGCTCCCGGCCTCAATGTCATTGATCGTCACCCTCGATGGGCCCAGCGGTACCGGGAAAAGCACAGTCTCCAGGGCGGTAGCCGAGGCGACCTCGTTGCCACATCTCGACACGGGCGCCTTCTATCGGGCGGCCACCCTGGCGGTCCTCGAGGCGGGGATAGATCCCGAAGACGGTGCCGGGGTCCTCGAACTGGTTCGTGCTCTCGACCTGGACCAGGAAGACGGTGTCACCAGTCTGGGCGGCAGGGATGTGTCCGCCGAGATCAGGGGGGAGTCGGTGACCCGGAATGTGTCCGCGGTGTCCGCCCATCCAGAGGTCAGGCGGGTGCTGGTTGAGCACCAACGCGCCTGGGTGGCCCGCCATGGGGGCCGTGCCGTGGTCGAGGGTCGTGACATCGGCTCGGTGGTGTTTCCCGATGCCGACCTCAAGATCTATCTCGATGCCAGGCCGGAAGTGAGGTCACGGCGCAGATCCCTCCAGACCGGTGAGGACCCGTCCCGGGTGGCCGATGAGTTGGCCCGCCGGGACCATCGGGACTCGACCAGGGAAGCCTCACCCCTCTCGGTGCCGGATGGTGCGATCGTGGTCGACACTTCTGACATGACCTTTGAAGAAGTGGTTGAGCACATCTCGGGGCTGGTGAGCGCGAAGTCCTGAATCTCCCCGCAATCCCTACCATTCAGTCGTCATGACAGTCGAACGGGTCCTGCTTGCCGAGCCGCGTGGCTTCTGCGCCGGTGTGGAGATGGCCATCAAGGCCCTCACCTGGATGACCCGCATCTTCGACGGCCCGGTCTATTGCTATCACGAGATCGTCCACAACGAGTGGGTGGTCAAGGCGTTCGAACGTGTCGGCGTGGTCTTCGTGGACGACATCTCACAGGTCCCCGAAGGTGCACCGGTGATGCTCTCTGCCCACGGTTCGGCCCCACAGGTCATCGACGGTGCCCGGGAACGGGCGGCAGTGGTAATCGATGCGGTATGCCCGCTGGTCACCAAGGTCCACCACGAGGTGAAGACCATGTCGGCCAAGGGCTACGACATCATCTACATCGGCCATCAGGGTCATGACGAAGCCGTAGGAACCGTGGCTGAGGCTCCCGAGTCGATAACCCTGATCGAACCCGAGGACGGGCTCAGAGACTTCACACCGGCCGATCCCTCGAAAGTGGCTCTGGTCGCTCAGACCACGCTCGGGCTGTTCGAATGGCAGCAGGTCCTGGATGAGGCTCAGCAGAAGTTCCCTGAGTTGAAGACCGCCCGGAAGAGCGACCTTTGCTACGCCACCACCAACCGTCAGGGGGCGGTGAGCCAGCTGGCCGATGAATGCGACCTGATCCTGGTGGTCGGCTCACACAATTCGTCGAACACCCAGGCCCTGGTGCGGGTATCACGGGAGAACGGAGTGGCGGCCCACCGGATCGACAGCGCCGCCGACATCCGTCCGGAGTGGCTGGAAGGGGTGAGGACCGTTGGGTTGACCGCCGGCGCCTCGGCACCCGACCATCTCGTCCAGGAGGTGATCGATCGCCTCGCCCCATCTCAAGGATTCTCGATCTGGAGCTCCACCGAGGAAGGCGAGTACTTCCCGCTCCCACCCCAGTTGAGGTCGTTCGTCATCACCCTGACCCAGCTGGTCGAGGCTGGCGATATTGTCCCGCACCACCGCCCAGAACCGTTCG
>CAYNSP010000055.1:0-12102 GCA_964400035.1 uncultured Acidimicrobiaceae bacterium
CTTCTGGCGGGTCAAGCCGGATGACAGGGTCTCGCACACTGCGGACATCATCTCGGCGATGGGCAAGACCATCGTCTTCACCCGTACCCGGCATGGCGCGGATCGGGTCGCCAAGCAGTTGGGACGGGTCGGAGTCCCCACCGTTGCCATGCACGGCGGTCTATCCCAGGCGAAACGAGAACGCGCCCTCAAGGACTTCATGACCGGTCGCGCCCGGGCCCTGATCGCAACCGATGTCGCCGCCCGTGGGATCCATGTCGACGATGTGGCCAGTGTCGTTCATTTCGATGTCGCAGGCGACCACAAGGACTACCAGCACCGTTCGGGTAGAACCGCAAGGGCCGGTGCCGGTGGCACTGTGGTCAGCCTGGTCATGGGGGGCCAGGAAGGCGACGTCCGTCGGATGCAGAAGCAGCTCTCCATGACTGTCCCCATCGACACGCCAACCGACCTACAGGCAACGCCTCACCACCGGGAACCCGAGAGACGCAACGATCGTCCGGCCCCGTCGCGGCCCCGACAGGAGTCCTACTCGATCTATGTGGGGAATCTTCCCTGGACCACCAAACCGGCCGAATTGGAGGCCCTGTTCTCCGAGTTCGGTTCGGTGGAAGAGGTCACCCTGGTCACCGATCGTCGCACCGGTCGATCCCGGGGTTACGGGTTCGTCGCCATGTCGGGCTCCGATGTGCAACGCGTCACCGCAAAGGCACAGGGCGTCTCACTCGGCGGTCGCCCCCTCAAGGTCCGACCGGCAACCTGATCTATCCCGGGAAAACATGTCCAGTTAGGCACGGGGCGGCTTTAGTGTTCAGCCGCTCCCGTGACCTCTCCCACTCCTCCGCTGTCGCCTGAACCCCCGGCCAACTGGAAGCGCAATCTCGCGTTCTTCCTGACCGGCCAGACCGTGTCGTTGTTCGGCTCCATGGTCGTTCAGTATGCGGTGATGTGGTACGTGACCCTCCAAACCCGCTCCGGTGTTGCCGTCGCTCTCTACGCGGTAGCCGCGTTTCTCCCTCAGGGTCTGGTTTCGATCTTCGCCGGTGTCCTTGCCGACCGGATGAACCGGAAGAAACTGGCGATCATTGCCGACACGGTGATTGCTCTGGTCACCCTGGTCCTGGCGATCCTGATGATGCAGGGGTTCGACGACCTGTGGATCATCCTGGTCGCAGTGGCGGTGCGTTCCGTGGGAGCCGGAATCCAGACGCCCACCGTCCAGGCGATGGTCCCCCAGCTCGTTCCGCTCGACCAGTTGATGCGGGTCAACGGAATCTTCCAGTCGATCGGTTCTGCCATGGCCCTGCTCGCCCCTGCAGCAGCCGCAGCCATCTACGCGGCATTCGGAATCGTCCCCGTCTTCTTCCTCGATGTGATCACCGCCGTGATCGGTGTCGGGCTGCTCCTCCCGGTCGCAGTCCCCACCCTGGCCCGCGTCGCCGAGAAGGCATCGTCTTACAAGGAGGATCTGGTCGAGGGCGCCCGATACATCTTCTCTCACAAGATCGTCCGGTGGCTCCTCATGGTCTTCGCCATCATCTTCCTGCTCACGGTCGCCCCGTCGTTCGTCACACCACTCATGATCGTTCGCAGCTTCGGTGGCGAGGAATGGAAGCTTGCCGCCCTCGAGATCTCTTTCAGCATCGGGATGGTGATCGGTGGTGTCGTGGTGGCCACCTGGCTAGCCCGTCGCAGTCGGATGGGTCTCATCCTGGTCGCCACCTACGCCTTCGCCGCCACCACGGTGGCCATGGGTTTGAGCACTAATCTCTGGGTGTTCTTCGGCTTCATGTTCATCCTCGGTCTCAGTGTCCCGTTGTTCTCGAGCTCTTTCATGACCCTGGTTCAGGAGACCGTCGAGCCGGAGAAACACGGCAGGGTGTTCAGCTATGTGGGGATCGTGATGGCGCTGGCCACTCCCGTCGGGATGAGCATCTTCGGACCGCTTGCCGACACCATCAGCGTCGAGACTCTGCTGGTGATCGGTGGCCTGGCCACCGCCGCCTTCATGACACTCGCCATCTTCACGCCTTCCGGTAAGGCAGCCATCGCCGCCGCCCGGGCTTCACGACCGGCGGGTCACTCAGCTGGCGTCGCCGACATGAGCGATGTTGCCGAGGACACGCCAGATCAGAGCGAGGGTGATGGCAGCGCCGAAGAAGGCGAACCAGAACGGGCCGGTTACGCCCCACCTGGCCGCGATGAGACTCCCTAGCGCCGCACCGGCGACCATCCCCCCATACGACCCGAGCTGATTGAGGCTGCTTACCCGACCCTGAAAAGCGGTCGGGACTGCCCGCTGACGGATGGTGGTGGTGGTAGTCGCCCACAGTGAATTGTGTGCCCCGAACAGGAAGAGCAGGCTCATCGCCAGCCATGGCATCCGGGTCGTCGCCAGCGTCAGATGGGTCAGACATTCGACGATCAGACCCATCCGCATGATGTTGGCCGGCCCGAACCGGGCGGAGAGGGTTCGATAGCTGGCGGCTCCGAGGAGCCCGCCGATCGCTCCCATTGTGATCATCAGACCGTATCCGACGTCACCGATTTCGAGACGTTCGATGGCGATCAGGACCAGGACCGACCATGCCGCTCCGAAAGTGATGTTGAATACGAACACGGTGATCGCCAGGGTCCGCAGCGGGACGAAGTTCCACAGCCAGCGGAACCCCTCTTTCAGCTCCCGACTCAGCTTCGACATCTCGCCGCTCTTGACCGGTGGGGTCCGGGCAATGCGTGCGATCAGAACCGCACCCAGGGCCATGCACACTGCCTGAGCACCGAATGGCACAGCCATCCCCGCGGCGAACAGAAACGCCCCGACCGGTGGGCCGACGAGCTGGTTCGCGGTCAGCCAGGTCGTGACGAATCGGGCGTTGGCGACGCCCAACTCCTGTTTCGGCACCACCATCGGGAGCAGGGTCGACTTGGTGATATCCGAGAAGACTTCGGCCACACCCAGGAGAAACAGGGTCGCCAGGACAACGATGACATTGATCGCGCCGGTGACGATCGTCACCGTCAACGTCGTCACCACTACCGCCCGGGCGAGGTTGACCAGGATCACCAGTCTTCGGCGATCGACCCGGTCGGCAAGGACGCCGGCGTACAACCCGACCAGGAGGTATGGGATCCGTTGGACGAGGAGTGCTGTGGCCACGATCCCTGGATCCCTGGTCTGGGACGCCATCAGCAGCGGCCCGGCGGCGACGGCTATTCCGTCGCCCAGGTTGGTCACCCAGGACGAAGCGAACAGCCATCGGAAGTCCCTCCCGAGGCGTGATGGAGCGATGGCTTCGATGATGCGGCGCACAACGGGTTCAAGGTACAGGTGCGATCGACCGGTGCCGCCGGATTTCTCGCCTCTCCCCGCTCGGAGAGCCGCTGTCCGGCTTGTCAACGGCGGGGCGGTGGATATCCTCACCTCTCGGTGCGCCGGGAAGTCTGGTCGGCGGGCGACTCACCTCGCCTCGGTTACCAACAGATTGGACAACTCGTGAAAAGACCCGATGCACCCCCGGCGCCTGACTGCTCCTCCGCTTCATCAAGAACCCTGCGCGTGGGTACCCGGCGATGAAACCCGCAATCGCCATTTCCCACCTGGTCAAGACCTACGGGACAACCCTCGCTCTCGACCGTCTCAACCTGGAGGTAGGTGTGGGCGAGGTCCATGGCTTCCTGGGTCCCAACGGCGCAGGCAAGACCACCACGATGCGGATCCTCCTCGGTCTTCTCAAGGCCGATTCGGGTCGTGTCGACCTTCTCGGCTCGGACCCGTGGGATGACGCGGTCGCCCTCCATCGCCGGATTGCTTATGTGCCCGGGGATGTCGAGCTGTGGCCCGAACTCACCGGTGGTGAGGTGATCGATCTGCTGGGACGGCTCCGGGGTGGCGTCGACGCCACCCGTCGGGACCAGCTTCTCGAGCGGTTCGACCTCGATCCGACCAAGAAGGGACGGACCTATTCGAAGGGCAATCGTCAGAAGGTCGCCCTGGTCGCGGCCCTCAGTTCAAACACAGAACTCCTGTTGTTGGATGAGCCGACCGCCGGACTCGACCCGCTGATGGAGAAGGTCTTCCAGGATGAGGTGGTGAGAGCCCGGGAAGCGGGAAAGACCATCCTGCTCTCAAGCCACATCCTCGCTCAGGTTGAGAAACTGTGCGATCGAATCTCGATCATCCGGGACGGCAGCGTGGTGGACTCCGGGACCCTCGCCGAGATGAGGCATCTCACCCGGACCAGCATCGATGTGGAGACGACCAGGCCAATCATGGGACTGGCCGAACTTCCTGGCGTGTTCGACGTGGAGGTGAGGGGCAACCGAACAAGGTTCTCAGTCGAAGGCAGCCAGATGGATGCCGTGTTCCGCCACCTTGCCGGGTTCGGGGTGACCGCTCTGGTCAGCAGTCCGCCAACATTGGAAGAGTTGATGCTCCGCCACTACGGGGACGACACGGTCGGGGCATGAACAACTTCGTTGGCACCCGACAGATCCTCAGGCTGATCATCCGACGCGACCGGTTCCGTTTGATCGCCTGGGTGATCCTCCTGGCGTTACTCCCGATTGCGACCGCCAACGCCTTCTTCGAATTGGCCCCCACCGAGGCAGCCAGGGAGTCTCTGGCCGCAACCGCAGCATCTAACCCCGCCTTCATCGCCCTCCTCGGACCGATTTATGGATCGAGCATCGGTGCTTTGACAGCGTGGCGTGTCGGCACCTTCGGTGCGGTGCTGGTCGCCCTGATGGCCATTCTCACCGTCACCCGGCACACCCGGACCGAAGAGGAGACCGGACGGGCTGACATTCTTGGCTCTACGGTGGTAGGACGCCATGCACTCCCGGCGGCGGCGTTCACCATCGTCGCTTTAGTCGGATTGACGGTCGGTGTAATCACAGCGGGTGGACTCAGCGGTTTGGGCCTTCCCCTGGCCGAGAGTGTCGCCTTCGGCATCGGTTTCATGGCTGTTGCTGTGGTGTTCGCTGCGGTGGCAGTGACCGTGGCGCAGATTTCCGAAAGTGCCACCACCACCCGCGGGCTGGGAGTCGGCTTGATAGGTCTCGCTTTCGTCCTCCGCGCGATCGGTGACTCCACCGATGCCGGATTCCTCGCCTGGCTGAGTCCCATCGGCTGGTTTACCCGCCTCCGACCCTTCGCAGACGAGGCGTGGTGGGTCCTCTCGCTATACCTGGCATTGACCCTGATCGCACTGGCAACTGCCTTTGCTCTGGCCATCCGACGGGACATCGGGGCTGGCCTCTTCCCAACCCGACCAGGTCCGCCACATGCCCATCCCGGATTCGACTCCGCCTTCGACCTTGCCCGCCGTCTCCAGGTCCGATCAATGATCGGTTGGACGGTGGGCGTGGCCGGGCTGGGGATCGTTTTCGGGGCCATCTCGCAGAGCATCGGTGACCTGATCGCCTCGAACCCCCAATTCGCTGCGATCTTCGAACGACTGGGAGGCGAGAAGGGAGTCACCGAGACCTTCTTTGTCACCGCCGTCGGCACCATGGCCCTGATCGCCGCCGGCTATGCCACACGCTCGGTTCTGGTTCTACAGACCGAGGAGGACCGTCGCCGCGCCGACCCGATCCTGGCTACCGCCGTCCCGAGGACACGGTGGATGGGCAGTCACCTCATCTTCGCCCTGGGAGGCTCGGCGATCATGCTCATCCTGGCCGGGATTGTCACCGCCATCGTCTACGGCGCCTCCCGTACCGACCCGGCTGTTTCCGGTCCCAGCGTCGTGACCATCGCCATTGGACACATCCTTCCCGTTTGGGTGATCGCCGGCCTTGCCGCCGCCCTGTTCGGGGTGGCACCACGGTTAACCCAACTGGCCTGGGTGGCCCTGATCCTGTTCGCAGTGATCGGCCAGATCGGTCAGCTCCTGGATCTCCCCGAGTGGGTGATCAACCTGTCACCTTTCGCTCATGTCCCCGAGCCGTCGGACCCTGACCTGCTTCCAGGGCTGGTGCTGGCCGTCATTGCCGCCGCCCTCATTGCAGCGGGCCACTTCGGGATCCGGAACCGGGACATCAGATAACACCCAGCGATAGGTGTGACAGCCGCCGGAGACGGGTACCGATGGGAATGGATCAATCACCGGGCAAGCCCATCGAAGAATGGACGGACACCGAGCTCCTCGATCAGTTCAGATTTCTGATCAGAGAGCTATCCGACGAGACCTCTTACAAGAAGGCCGGCGACGACGGGCCGCTCAAGGTCCTGGTGGATGAGATCGGTCGTCGTGGGCTGTCGGTTCCTGCCGAACGGTCATAACTGCCGGCTAGTCGGGAAGAAGCCGCCGCACAGCAGCGATGGCTTGCTGTGTCGAGGCAATCTGATCGTCGGGCGCCCCGAGCTCCTGTCTGAGTTGGAGTGCTTTGGTGAAGTGCTCAAGGGCTTCGTCGAGCCGGCCCTGATCGAACCGCATCTTGCCGATGTGCTGGTGGGCGAAGGCTTCAAGTCGGCTGGCTCTCCCGGGTTCAACGGCGGACAGCCTTTCGATAGCGTCGAAAGCCTTAACGAACAGGGTTTCGGCAATCTCGTAGTCCGTCCGCCAATGCAGGACGTGAGCAAGACGGATCGCCGGAGCGATCGCCATTGGTTCGAGCACGACATCGGGCAGATTCGAAACTCCACCGGGACCACCTGCTCGGTCGAGAGCCTTCCAGCCGACCGCTTCCGCCTCGTCCAACAGGCCAAGCATCCGCAATAGCGGAACCCGCTCGTGGTCGCCTTCGGGGCCGAGAGCCTCCAGCTCACCGACCCGCGCCCGAGCCAGATCTTCAGGGACAGCCGAGTCTCGGAGGGTCACATCATCGATGACGTACCGCAGTTGACCCATTCCCGCAGGGTACCGGGCAGATCCCGCCCGAACCACGAAAGTCTCCAACGACCGGCAGTCCGGAAAACGTTAGGGACTCATCCTCCGGCGCGGCCGCGGCCGGGGGAGCTGCAACTGATGGAGCTCCGCAACCTCAGCGTTAAGGCAGTGGAGGAGGTGGTGGGCCGAGGATGTCGATGTTGTGGGCGGCGCAGACCCGGGCGACCTCATCAGGGTCGACAGGTCCGGGAGAAGGAATCCGCACCTCCTCGGTTGCTGTTCCCAACGCTGCAACCATCTGGTCGAAACGGGGAGGACCTGCACTCGCCCCGGTCACGTTCAGGAATCGCGCTTCTTCCGAAAGGACCTGGAACGAGTGAGGGACCGACCTCGGAAGGAGAGCAATGGCCCCGTCACTGCAAGGTCGCTCGGTATCTCCGGACCGAAGCATCAGCTCGCCTTCGAATACGACGAACAACTCGTCCTCATCGTTGTGGCGGTGGAGCGGCGGCCCGAACCCCTTCGGTGCTAGGAACTCGACGACGCTCAACTGGCCTTCGGACCCAGCGGAAACCTTGACCGTGGCCAGGTGGTTGAGGAAACGGAAGTGGTCCCCCGCTCCCCCTTCGAGGATCAGAGGGCGAGCGGTTGCGGGTCGTGGATCTATTCGTGGAGCGTACCCGCCTCTGAAAGGAGGATGCGGGACTGTGATTGGGATTCCTCGCAGTCTGCCCGTCTTCTCGACGATCCGTCTTGCCTGCTGATTGAGTCGGTCGACGGTGGTGTTGCGGTGAGCGATCAACAGGACCTGAGAAGCATCCCCGACAGCCTGCACATCCCGCTGCCAGCCCTGAACTGCCAACTCGACAGCCTCATGGGTGCAGTCGGTGGCGACGACCCGTCCCTTCTCTTGGTACGCGGCGAAGGCTTGGTCGGTTGACCCGTCCCGGAGTTCAGCCAGGGCCGTCCTTTCCCACTCTTGGGTCTGGCGGATGTTTTCGGTGAGGTGGACGGCGGGCAGTCGGGTCGCTAGCGCCTCGAAGAGTCCGCCGGCTTCGATTTCAGCTAGTTGACGGGGGTCTCCGACAAGGATCAGTTTGCCGGACACTTCCTCAACATGATCGGCGAGTCGGGCAAGTTGTCGGGTGCCGACCATGCCGGCTTCGTCCACGATCACAATCAGGCCTTCAGGTAGCCCACGCAGCATGGCGTCTTTGAGCAACAGCGTGAGCGTCGAAGACGGGATCCCAGTTGCGGTTTGGAGTCCGACTGCTGCCTTCGCTGCCAACGCCGTACCGACGATCGGCGTACCCGAATTGGCGGCAAGTTCCCTGATCAAAGCAAGGGCAGTGGACTTTCCCGTCCCAGCCGGGCCGACACCCACTTCGATCTTGTTGCTGGAGGTGGCGAAGTCATAGACCATTTCGCGTTGCCCGTCCGTCAATTCCGGACCGGCGGGTCGGGTTCTTATAGTGTCGGAGAGAGGACTCTCCCCCACAATTCTGGTCTGGAGACCAGATCTCGGTGTTTGAGACATGGTGACTTCCATGGCGGCTGTCGTGGAAATGGGGAGCCTCCCTGCCATAGGGTCATTCGGAGCCCGATACGAGTTCAACGTGCGACTCGGCGACGTACCAGGAAGCCAATTCACCCTAGACCGGGCCGCTTTCCTCAACGGTGGAGTCGGACTCATTCAACGCATCGAAAACCGAGCGGCTGGCATTCCCAACTACATAGAACAGGCGCGACGGACCATCCAAGACGCCGAAACAACAATCTCAGAGGCTGACCAGCGAATAGGCAAACCATTCCAACACGCCGCCACCCTCCGAAACGCGCAGACTCACCTCGCCTCGGTGACCCAGAAACTGGCTGAACTTGCCCCATCGCAAGAACCTCAAGCGGCTCCCCCTCCCCAAGCCGCCCCACGTCCGACAAGTGACCCTCCGAGACACACCGGCCCTCTTGCTCCACTGGATGCCTTCGAAGGTGTCCTCAACCGATCCCGAAATGACGATCTCCGCGGTATCGTCGACATCGAAACCAGTCTGACTCGGTGAAACGCCGATCCTGAACAGCACTGACACTGCCGAATCGAGCACACCCGCAGGGATCGCCCAGATCAGCTCAGACTGAAGTGGCCGATCAAGAGGTCGGCTTACCCTCGGAGTTGCGATCGACTGACGAGGAACACCAACGGAGCCAGTCGCAGAGGAACCACGTCGATAGCGCAGGCGGTTACGGCGGACAGTAGAACGCTACCCAGGACCAATCCACGAAGTACCAAACGCCTATTCATCCAGCTTGCCCTAGGTACTCGCCTGTGCCTTCTGCTGACACAGTGGCTGCGCTGGATCCCACCCACAGAGAGTTACGAGGCCCCGGATCCGAGATACTCTCCGTTCCATGGTCATTTCAGGGTTGGCCGCAGGGGGGATCATCACGGTGTCGGACCGTAAGTCCGATACCCGCCGTTCCGGCTGATGGCTTGGACCACCTCATCGGGGGTACCTGATGACGTCTGATCACGACTCGTTATGCGGTGTCTGTGACCAAACTGTGACCAAACCCGATCCGACCCCCCACCACGACCGCCCACCGGCTCCTTGGAACCTGCTTCGACAGGTCGACCAAGGACTTCTCCTAGTCGTCCCCAACCTTCCGTGGGTCCAGGTCGAGGTGGGTGACCGTGAACTCGCGCACCAGAACTCCGTCCTGATATTCGCGATGATGTAGCGGAAGACGCGCCGAGGAATGAAACACATAGTGTGAAGACGTGGACTCTCCGGTCAATCGACCGTCGACCGACACGTATCCGTCTACCCTATACGCGAAGATATCTTCTTCCGGAAGTCCGAGCCGTGCACTCCACTCGACTACTGCCTCCGGCTCCTGCACCGCACCGTTCAACTTTTCGATTTCGGCTTGAGTCATTGGGCGCCCGTTGCTGAAATCTGGACCGGGAACGGCCGTGCTGCCCGGTCGCCCATTGTGGGTGAGGAGCAAGCCTGTCTCCCAACTCTCATAGCCGGACCACATGGTGCCATCCGGGCGCCACTCTTGGATGTAACCGGTTTCAGGTCCGCAGCAGGTCTGCTCGTGACGCCACTGGGTCCAGGAGTCCATTCTGAGCACGAAGTTGGCTCGCGTCAGATCCTTCGATCCTTCGTACTCGATGTAGCGGATCTCATATTCGAGGTGAGCTGGTACGCCCCCTGTAACGGCGTTTACTGCCGGGGGTTCTGAGATGGCCAAGTATCCGACAACCACCGTTGCAACGACCGCTACGGCAACACTAGTCCTGAGTCTCATGGCGTCAGCTCTTTCAGTAGTCGTGCCGGACGTAGATCTGCCAGCTGCAGCCCGTGCACGAGTGTTCATTCCACTGCCACATGTGGCTGCTACGCGGTGGTGAAATGCTCACCGAACCGATGAACTTGTCCCAATGGGTGGGCGGAGGGGGAGTGTTCTTGGTAGTGCAATTTGTCCTCCAGTCGTCACCGCCTGTCTGATGGACCAGCGTGTTACCCTTGAATACCGACGTCTGCAATAGTTGCCATCGCACTCCAGTATTGGAGGGATCGCAGACTCCTGACGCCGTCGACCCGAAGTACCGATGATTGAGGATCCAGTTTCCGTCGTAGGCGGCGCGGAATGATCCATACTTGCAGCCCGACGTTGCACACTTCCACGGTGTCCATGTTGGGGACGCATGCGCCGGTTCGACGATTCCGATCACAAGCACCGAAACGAGAAGGGCCAGAACTGCCTTCCGGCCCGAGCGACTCATTGTCGCCGACGCCAGCTTGACGAATCTCCTCATACCGAGGCCTCTCCTGACACCGATGCGCCCAACGGCATTCACAATCCTGTTGCGATCTGCGTCGCAACCATGGAGACAAACTAGTCCATGATTGCCTTGGATGCAACAAGAGCGGAGTCTCAGACGTGAGCTGCGTGGTCGAGCAGTGTTCACTGCGTTGAGCGTGACCGTTGGGACGGTCACGCTCATAGTCGTGGGAATGACTGTCGCAATCCGCAACTGAACCACCGCGGGAGTTTCCTCATCGGGCCCAACCCCATGTCCTGACTCCACATCGACGCGCGTCGCGGGTCAGAGACTCAACCCACGGCTCGGCGCCCCGGCATTCCAAGACAAAGTTGGAGCAGCCCCATCGCTCACCTGGCGGAACGAAACATGAAACACGACCACACAGCCCTGCTCACAGTCACCAGGAGGCTCGAAGTCAAACCCGACCTCCCGGGCAGTTGGCGAAACGATCAGCACCTCCTCATCAATCGGGCCAGAAACGATTACCTCCACCGAGTCGCCCGAATGAAACGACACGCTATGAGGATTGACCATCAGGTTGAAACGTGCCGATTCCGCTGTGAACAACGCACCGGAGGGAATAGTCCAAACCAAGTCAAACCGGACCACTCCCTCAAACGGAACGACACCGCCCTCCGGCCCGATCGACTGAGTAGAGACCCCCACTGAAGCCTGAGGCCGCGGAGGTACGTCGTACATGCATCCGACCAAGAACAAACCCAGGAAGGAGCATCGTCCGATTGCTGAACTCCATCCACCACGACGTCTCATTCGCCGATCCATATGTACTCGCCAGGACCTTCTCCAGACACTGTGAGTGTGCAGGATCCCACCCACAGAGAATCACGAGCCCCCAGGTCCGAGAAACTCGCGCTCCATCGTCATTTCAAAGGCTGCCGCAGGGGGGACATCACGGTATGTGAGTATGACCCCAGCGCTCCATGTAAACGTTGGCGGTTCGCCATCGCTCAATTGGACGAAAGTAACGTCGAACAGCACTTCGCATCCCGACTCACAACCGCTCAGCATGTCAAAATCGAGGTTCCAATCGATACCGTCAGCGTCTTGAAGGATTGTCCTGGCTTCAACCTGGCCAGCGATACGGACCTCAACCTCATCGTCGTCACCAAACAACATCCCATTCGGTGCGGCAAGCAACCTCAATTGGCCTGCCTCAGCGGATACGAGAGCTCCCGCCGGAATCGTCCGGATCAGCCGAAACCGAGCCTCACCGTCGAAGGGATGCACTCCACCATTGGGACCCACACTCACCCCGGAAACTCCCGCCACCGCTGTCGGCTTTGGTTCGGGCTCGAAACAGCCGACGACCATAAGCGACGCCAACACCACGACCAACAGTCGGACCAGCCTCCCCTGTCTAAGTGTTCTGCTTCGGAGGGTTGTTGACGTTGTGAATGGTTGAGCCTCCCTGGTTGT
>CAYNSP010000056.1:0-11627 GCA_964400035.1 uncultured Acidimicrobiaceae bacterium
CCTGGGTTCTAGATCCCGCGTACCGGGCTGTGGAACCCTGGGTTCTAGATCCCGCCTACCGGGCTGTGGAACCCTGGGTTTGGAACAAATACACTGTCCGGCATGGGACGTTTCTCTCGAAGTGTGGCGCTGGTCAAGACCTCGTGGTCGGTGTTGAAGTCGGATAAGAAGCTGATCCTCTTCCCGCTCCTCTCGGGTGCGGCGACTCTGGTGGTCGGCCTCTCTTTCATCGTTCCGCTGGCCATCGCCGACATGACCTTCTTCGAGGACCCGGGCCCGGCTCAATACGCGGTCGGGTTCCTCTTCTATCTGGTCCTCGCCTTCATCACCATCTTCTTCAACTCGGCCCTGGTGCATGCCGTCAACGAACGTCTCGACGGCGGGACTCCGACGGTGGCCAGCGGCCTGCGGGCCGCCTGGAGCCGGGTCGGGTCGATCTTCGCCTGGGCGCTGGTCGCCGCCACCGTTTCGGTGGTGCTCCGTGCCATCGAGGAGAAGGTCGGCGTGGTCGGCCGGATCATTGTCTCAATATTCGGTCTGGCCTGGAGCCTGATCACCTTCCTGGTGATCCCGGTCCTGGTCATCGAAGGGGTTGGTGTGCGTGAGGCGATCAGCCGTTCAAGTGAGATGTTCCGCCGGACCTGGGGCGAAAACGTCCTGGCCCAGGTCGGGATCGGCCTCATTGCCTTCCTTCTGGTCATCCCCGGCGTTGTCCTGATCGCCATCGGCGGCGGGTCGGGGAGTGAAGGCATGCTGCTGACGATGGTGGCGGTGGCGATGCTCTGGTTCATCCTCCTCTCCCTGGTGATGGCCGCCCTCAACGGAATCTTCCAGACGGCCCTCTATCGCTATGCGGCCGGGATGCCGGTGGGTGGTGCCTTCGACGGGGACATGCTGTCCAACGCGTTTGTTCCGAAGCGCTGAGGATTCTCTCAACCTCTGGGCTGGAGAACCCGCCAGGCGGGATGTAGAACCCTGGGTTTGCGGGATTTCCCTAATCCGTTGGCGATAGCCCCGCTTTCTGCGTATGATTTTGGGGCCTGGCGGCCTTGCGCGGTCAGAGTTCATTTCGAGAGGTAATCACCCACACATGCAAATCGACCAAGAGAACGCGTCCGCTGGCGCACTAGATGATGCGCCGGTAACGCCCGAGACCCCTTCAGTCGAAGGGGAGACCACCGACCCGGCTCCGACCGCCGAAACCCCGGCCGAGGCTCCCGCCGCTGAGGCACCCACCGAAGAGGCAGCCACCACCGAAGAGGCTCCCGCTGCTGAGGCTCCCGCCGAGGAGGCTCCCGCCGAGGAGGCTCCTGCTGAGGCTGCTGCCGAGGAGGCTCCCGCTGCTGAGGCTCCTGCCGAGGCTCCCGCTGCGGAGGCTCCCGCTGCTGAGGCTCCCGCCGAGGAGGCCCCTGCCGCCGAAACCCCCGCTGCAGACGAATTCATGGGAATGGACGACTTCGAGCGGGCCATCGAGGCGACCGTCCTCCAGTTCCGCGAGGGCGACATCGTCGAGGGAACCGTGGTCAGCATCGATGCCGAAGGTGCCATGGTCGATGTCGGATACAAGTCCGAGGGTCTGATCCCGGTCAGGGAACTGTCGATTCGCAACAACGTCGACCCCAAGGACGTGGTCAGCGTCGGTGAGAAGGTGGAGGCCGTCGTCCTCGACATGGAAGACGACGAGGGTCGGATGATCCTCTCCAAGAAGCGTGCCATGTACGAGCGTGCCTGGGGCCGAATCCAGGAGGTCGCCGATGCCGGCGGCACCGTGGAAGGCACCGTCATCGAAGTGGTCAAAGGTGGTCTCATCGTCGACATCGGTCTTCGTGGCTTCCTCCCCGCGTCGCTGGTCGACATGCGTCGTGTCCGCGACCTCGACCCCTACATCGGCGAGACCGTCGTGGCCAAGGTCATCGAACTCGACCGTGCCCGCAACAACGTGGTCCTTTCCCGCCGTGCCCATCTCGAGGATGCACTCGCCGACGAGCGCAACCAGTTCATGGACAACCTCCAGGAAGGCGAGGTCCGCGAAGGTGTCATCTCCTCGGTGGTCAACTTCGGTGCGTTCGTAGACCTCGGTGGCATGGACGGTCTGGTCCATGTGTCCGAGCTCTCCTGGCAGCACGTCAACCATCCCGGTGAGGTGGTCAAGGTCGGCGACCCGGTGACCGTCAAGGTCCTCGAGGTCGACCGCGACCGGGAGCGCATCTCGCTCTCGATCCGTCAGACCGCAGACGACCCGTGGGATGTCTTCTCCAACGCCCACAACGTGGGTGACATCGTCGAAGGCACCGTCACCAAGACGGTCCCCTTCGGAGCCTTCGTCTCCGTGGCGGAGGGTGTCGAAGGACTGGTACACGTCTCAGAGATCGCCATGCATCGTGTCGAGTCTCCGGAGCTGGAGCTGTCGATCGGCCAGAAGGTCAACGTCAAGCTCACCGAGAAGGAGGACGACCGCCGACGCGTCTCGCTCTCCATCAAGCAGGCACTGCCGGACTACACCGAGCGTGCCCGGGAGATCGCAGCCGATCGCCCCCCGACCGACGATCGTCGTCCACAGGGTGGCGGAAAGCAGCGGAAGACCCGCGAGTTCGAGCGTGAGTTCGGGGCCGAGGCCGAGGAGCAGCCGCCGATGCCGGTGGACGCCTCACTCGAGGCAATTCTCAGGGAGCTCAAAGAGCGCGGTATCGGTCGGCGCTGACGGTTAGCCGGTAGTGCGTTTCGAATACCCCAACACCGATCGGGATCCGGTTGTCGACATCCTTCATGGTGTCGAGGTTGCCGATCCGTACCGGTGGTTGGAGGATCCGTACTCGGAGCGCACCAAAGCGTGGGTCGAAGCCCAGAACAATCTGAGTCGTCCTTACCTCGCTGGTTTGCCGGCACGGCAGTTCTTCGTCGACCGCATTGACGAGATCCTGAGCGCACCCCGTGCGGGGGCACCGTTCAAGAAGGCGGGTCGCTACTTCCGGTACTTCAACGACGGGAACGCCGAGCAACCCCGGTTGCTGTTCGCCGAGACCCTCGATGATCTGCTGGCAGGTGGACGCGTCCTGCTCGACCCTCTCGAGTTCGACGCCGAGGGGACCACTTCGATCAGCAGTGTCTCGGTGAGTCCCGATGGCAAGCTTCTCGCCTACTCGTTGAGCGAGGCCGGTAGCGACTGGCTCACCTGGCGGGTCCGGGACATCGACTCGGGCTCCGATCTCGCCGACCGTCTCAGCCATTCCAAGTTCTCCCTGGCCGAGTGGATGCCCGATTCTTCGGGTTTCATCTACTGGGGTTACCCGGATGAGGTCGGCAGCGCCAGCGGCGAGCGGGCGGACGCGCTGGGTGTCGGGAAGCTGATGCTCCACCGTCTCGGCACACCGCAGGACTCCGACACGGTGATCGACCATCTGCCGGACTCCCCCCAGGAGATCGTCGGTGCCACCTTCACTGACAATGACGCCTGGCTGATCCTCACCTCCAGCATCGGCACCGCCCGGGAGAACCGGGTCCGAGCCCGCAGGCTCCTGTCCGACGGGACTTTCGGACCCGTGTTAGGTGTCGTCCCCGAACCAGTCGCTCTCTACGCGTTCGCCGGTAGCGACGACGACGTCGCCTACTTCCGTACCGACAACGACGCCATCCGCTCCAAGCTGGTCGCTGTCGACCTTGCCGCTCTCGAAGCTTCCGGCGAGGCGGTGTGGCATGAGGTCGTCCCCGAGTCGACCGACGTCCTGACGATGGTCAACCGTGTGGGAGATGGCTTTCTCGCCGGATACCTCCACGACGCCGCCTACAGACTGCTCCGTCTGTCGAAGACCGGAGAACTCGTCGAAGAGCTGGACCTTGATCCGCCGATGTCCCTGCTCGGCATCTCAGGCAAGCCCGGGGATGCGGAAGCCTTCGTCGAGACCACGTCATTCGTCGAGATCTCCCGTTCCTACCGGATCGACATGAACTCAGGTGAGGTGGTGCGTCTCCCGGTGATGGGAGGTGAGGCGGGTGCCGAGCCACTCCGGATCGTCTGGGAGCGTGGCGCGGCTCCGAGCAAGGACGGCACCATGGTCCCGTTCACCCTGCTCCGTGCCGCAGACACACCCGCCGGCGAACCCCGACCCACCATCCTTTACGGGTACGGCGGGTTCAACATCCCGCAGACGCCTTCATTCCGCGTCATCTGGCCGGCCTGGCTCGCCGCCGGGGGAGTCGTGGCCATCGCCAATCTGCGTGGTGGCGGCGAGTACGGACGTGAGTGGTACGAGGCGGGGTATCGGGAGCGGAAGCAGAATGTCTTCGATGACTTCGCCGGGGTGGGCGACCATCTGGTCGACACCGGGGTGACCACCCGAGGGCAGCTCGCCATCCACGGTGGTAGCAACGGGGGACTCCTGGTCGGTGCGGTGATGACCCAGAGACCCGACCTCGCTGCGGTTGCCCTGCCCATCGTCGGGGTCATGGACATGCTCAGGTTCCACAAGTTCACCATCGGGTGGGCCTGGACCCAGGACTACCTGGATCCCGACACACCTGACGGGTTCGAGGTCATACACAAATACTCACCCCTCCACAACATCCGTAAGGATATCGAGTATCCGGCCACGCTGGTGCTGACCGGTGACCACGACGACCGTGTCGTGCCGGCTCACAGTCACAAATTCACCGCCACCCTGCAACGTGCCCAGGCGGGGGAGAAGCCGGTCCTCACCCGGATTTCAGTCGCAACCGGTCACGGTTTGGGCAAACCGCGCAGTGCCATCGTCGCCGAGTACGCCGACATGCTGGCTTTCGCCGCCGAACACACCGGCCTCACCACCCCGTCGTCGTAGCCTGTGCTCGGTCTCATGGGGGCGAAGCAGGTCGTTCGCGATAACTGAATAGGTCGGCTTACCCATAGATTTCGCGGTGAATTCCTCAAGACTGTCACATGCCGATCCGACAATCTGACTGAAATTGGACTTGAAAGAGCGGTCGGACTTCGGTCCGTCGGTACTATGCCCCTCAGCGGTCGTCGCGGCAAAGGCGTCGGCTACCGGAGGGGACCAACCTAAAAGGGGACGACTAAATGGGTAGGAGAGCAATCGTTCTTCTGGTGGCACTGATACTCGCCGGTTTGGCCGGTTGGGCAGTGTGGAATTTCCTGGAGGGCGTTCAGAGTGAGGCCGAGGAGGGCCAGAGCATCGTTACGGTGTTCCGGGCCGGCCAGGTAGGAGGCATCGCTGAAGGCTCCGAAGGCAGCATCCTGCTGAACCAGTTCAACAGCGACGTTCGTTGTCGTGACGCATCCCTCGATGCGACCGCCACAGTCGGGTGTTTCATCCGCCAGAGCACCGATCAGGCCGAGGACGTTCCCGCAGATGTGATTGGCAGCGTCGAGCTGCTTCGTGAGCATCTTGACGGAAAGATCGCTGCCGGTCCGATTTCCCAGGGTGCCATCCTCACCCGTAGCCAGTGGGTGGCCGTTTCGATTCAGACCACTCCGCTGGCCGAGTTGATCCCGTCGGGCAAGCAGGCTCTGACCATCCAGGTCGGCCAGGTCCAGGGTGTCAACGGCTTCATCGAGCCCGGTGACCTGATCAACATGATCATCACCCTCGATATCCCGGCTGCTCTGATTCCGATCGACTTCCCGGGCATCATCGTGCCCGACCCGAACTCCGAGGATCCGTTGGTCCCCGGCGGTGATCCGCTCGCTGTCATGTCCTTCACCCGGTTTGTGATGCAGGGCATCCCGGTGCTGGCCGTCGACCGTGCAATCCGTCCCGACGAGGATGGCGACCAGACCGGACAGGTTCCGGCCACGCCTCCCGCCGAGGGCGAGGGTGAAGAAGTTCGTGCGACGGTGTTCACCCTTGAGGTGACGCCGGAGCAGGCGGAGCGCATCGTGCATGCCTTCGCTAACGGTCAGATCTGGCTGACACTGGTTCCGCCGGACTTCGTCGAGGTGGATACCCAGGGTGTCATCCTCAACAACCTGTTTGGCGGCGATCTGATCGAAGATATCTTCGACGAGTTTGGTAATTGATTAGAAGGATCTAGAGAGGTCTATTCGATGTCCGTGGCAGAGAACAATCTCCTGGTCGTTGATCAGGACGACGACTTCGTCGCAAAGGCCAAGGAGCTTTTCGACGGAAGGCTGCCTGTTGCGCGCAGCATCGAGGAGGCCAGCTCGACCATAGAGTCCGGTGGCGTCCGGATGATCCTGCTTGGCCCGTCCTTTCGGGACGAGGCGGCGATGGATCAGATCCGGACGCTGCACAACCAGGATCCGGCGATCGTCCTGATCCTGGTGGCCGGTGAGGTCACCGCCGACCTGCTGCGCAGAGGTATGCGTGCAGGCGTGTCCGATGTGATCGAGGCTCCGCTCAACGAGGCGAAGATCGAAGCTGCCATCGAGCAGTTCGCACACGACGTCCTCAAGCGGAAGCCGGTTGCCCCTTCGAGCGCCAGTCCCCGCGCCGACAAGGGAAAGATCGTCACGGTGATGTCGGCCAAGGGTGGCAGCGGTAAGACCGTCCTGGCCACCAATCTGGCTCTGTTGTTGAAGCGGATCCCCGACACCAAGGTGTGTCTGGTCGATGCCGACCTTCAGTTCGGCGATGTCTGTCTGGTGCTCCAGCTCGAACCGCGATTCACGATGGTGAACGCCTCGCATGAGCTCCACCAGCTCGACGCCGAGCTTCTGGATTCGATGCTCACCGAGCATCCCAGCGGTCTCAAGGTTCTCGCTGCACCGCTCGAGCCGGCTTTCGCCGACGACATCACGACCGCCGGTCTGATGCAGATGCTCGATGTGCTCAAGGAGACCTACGACTACATCGTGGTCGACACCGCATCGATGCTCGACGAGTTGATCCTGTCGCTGATCGAGCGGTCCGATGAGATCCTGATGCTGGTCGACATGGACCTCCCATCAGTGAAGAACGCCAAGCTGGCCTTGGAGACCCTCAGGCTCCTCAAGTTCAGCACTGCGAACGTGAAGATGGTCATGAACCGGTCCGACTCCAAGGCGAAGCTGGACAACAGGGAGATCGAGGCCGCTTTGCGGATGGAGATCGCAGCTTCGATCCCGTCGGCGGCAATCGTGGCCGCTTCGGTGAATGAGGGTCGGCCGGTCGTCGAGACCGAACCCAGGTCGAGAGTTGCCAAGGGCTTCATGGACGTTGCTGAATTGATTGCCGGGAAGATTCCCGAGGAAGCCAGCAGGTCTGGCGGAATGTTTGGGCGAAAGTAGGGAAGGGGTAGGAAGTGCCGTCACTGTCTGAGAGAGTTGCAGCTGCACGTCAAACAGAGTCTCCTGAGAAGGGTCTGACGCGTAGCGACGCAATGTCGGAGCTTCGGGGCAAGCTCCACTTCAAGGTGGTCGAGGAACTCGGTCCGACCCTCTACGACCGGGGCATGTCCGATGCCGAGCTGAGGCTCCGTGTCATCGAGATGCTGGAGTGGGCGGTCGACCAGGAGCAGGGGATGCCCCTCAGCTCGGCCGACCGGCGTGCCCTCCTCAACGAGATCGCATCCGACGTCCTCGGTTATGGCCCGATCGACCCGCTGCTCCATGACCCGGAGATCACCGAAGTCATGGCCAATGGGCCTTACGACGTCTACTACGAGCGCAACGGAAAGATCATCAAGTCTGATGTCCATTTCGTCGACGAGGTCCATCTCCGGCGGATCATCGACAAGATCGTCGGTCAGATCGGCCGTCGTGTCGACGAGGCCACCCCGATGGTCGATGCCCGTCTCCCTGACGGCTCCCGTGTCAACGCCATCATCCACCCATTGGCCCTGGGCGGTCCGTACCTGACGATTCGTAAGTTCGCCGTCGACCCCTACCAGGAGTCTGACCTGATCGCCTTCGGGACACTGACCCAGCGGGTCGCCGACTTCCTCCGGGCGTGTGTCCGGGGTCGTCTCAATATCCTGATCTCCGGTGGTACCGGTTCCGGTAAAACGACCACCCTCAACGTGGTGTCGTCGTACATCCCGTCCGACGAGCGCATCGTCACCGTTGAGGACGCCGCCGAACTCCAGCTCCATCAGGACCATGTCCTGACCCTGGAGTCCCGCCCTGCCAATATCGAAGGCAAGGGGCAGGTGACGATCCGTGACCTGGTGAGGAACACTCTGCGTATGCGTCCCGACCGCATCGTCGTCGGTGAGGTTCGCGGTGCAGAAGCACTCGACATGCTCCAGGCCATGAACACCGGTCATGACGGTTCGCTGACCACGGTCCACTCGAACAGCCCACGTGACACCATCTCCCGCGTCGAGACGATGGTGTTGATGGCCGGATTCGACCTTCCGGTCCGGGCCATTCGTGAGCAGATCTCTTCGGCCGTCGACCTGATCGTCCACGTGGCCCGTCTCCGTGACGGCACCCGTCGTGTCACCCACGTCACTGAGGTGGAGGGCATGGAGGGTGACATCATCACCCTGCAGGACCTGTTCCTCTTCGACTTCGGCATGGGCGTCGACGAGGAGGGTCGGTACAAGGGCCGTCTCAAGGCGACCGGTATCCGTCCAACCTTCTCCGAGGATCTGGAGGACCAGGGCATCCGTCTCCCCGCCGACCTGTTCGAACCCGAGCCGTTCGCCCGGAGGGGCAATTGAGACGATTCTCCATCGGTCTGCTGGCGTCGCTGGCGCTGGTGGTCGGAGTGCTGCCTGCACTCGCCCAGGCCAACGAGCAGTCGATCAACATCATCGATTTCAACGGTTCGCGGTATCCCACCAACGGTGAGACCCGGCTGGTTATCGAGTTCCGCAACTTCGCCACCACGCCAAACCCGCAGGACCTTCAGATCACGGTGAATGGCGAGGCGGTGTCGAACCTCGAAGTCGTCCCGATCCGCGGCTCCCAGGTGCCTGTCGGTGTCGTCCTTGCCATCGACACCTCCGGTTCGATGGCTGGCGCACCGCTGGCTGCGGCGAAGCAGGCTGCGATCAACTTCGTCAGCCAGTCGAGTACCGGCGACCAGATGGCCCTGATCACCTTCTCCGACACGGTCCAGGTGGTCTCCGGGTTCACCAACCGACCGGTCGACCTGATCCCTCACATCGAGGGGATCGAGGCCGCTGGTGACACTGCTTTCAACGATGCCGTCATCGAGGGTGTCTCCATGTTCGACACCGGTAGGGCACGTTCTTTGATCCCGAACCTGGTCATCCTCACCGATGGTGCCGACACTGCGTCCGAGGCGACGCTCGAGGAGGCGATCGGTGCGGTCGAAAGCCGTGAGGTTCGCGTGTTCGGTATCGCCCTGGCCGGCTCCGGTTTCGACGGTGCCGCTGTCCAGTCGGTGGCCGAGGCGGGCAACGGCCTCTTCCTCGGGACGCCGAACCCATCCGAGTTGTCCAACCTCTACAGCCAGGTGGCGAGGGAGATCTCCAACACCCTGGTGGCCCGTTTCAACTCGCCGGTGTTCGTCCCGGGTGACGCCGAATTCGCGGTCACCTACGGAGGTATCACCACTACCGGCACCTTCCAGGTGTCCGGGTTCGCTCCGACGACCACACTCGGGCCGACCACGACGGTGACGTTTGCTCCGCCGAGCACGATGATCGTGGAGAGCAGCACACCTCTCGACCTCCAGACCCTTCTGCTGCTCGCTGCGGCCGGTCTGGCGTTGACCCTGTTCCTCTTTATCGTGATCCTGTTCGGTCGGGATCCCGACGAAGACGGTGGCAAGTTCGCCAAGCGGCTCCAGGCCTACGGGCGTCGCAACCGCCCCGAACTCGAGGAGAAGAAGTCCATCCTGACCCGTCTGCCGCTCCTCAAGCGGTTCTCCCAGGCGGCCGAGGAAGAGGTCAAGAGGCGTGGTCTGCTCTCCGGCTTCAACTCACTGTTGGAGCAGGCGAACATCCCGATGACGCCAGGTGAGGCTCTCCTTGGGATGGTTGGTCTGGCTGCCCTGGTCGGCATCTTCGTCTGGATCTTCAACGACGCACTGATGGGTGTCATCGCCTTCGGTGTCTGTCTGCTCCTGATCATCGGTCTGGTGAACTTCGCCGGGAACCGGGAGAAGAAGAAGTTCGAGAACCAGTTGCCGGACACGCTGACCCTGATGTCAACGTCGCTCCGGGCCGGGTACTCGCTCCTCCAGGCGACCGAGGCGGTTGCCTCCGAGGCGCCCAACCCGACGGCCCGTGAGTTCGGACGGGCCCTCGCCGAAGCCCGGCTGGGTATCACCGTTCCCCAGGCCCTCCAGGGCATCGTGGACCGCACCCAGTCCCAGGACTTCGAGTGGGCGACCATGGCCATCGAGATCCAGCGTGAGGTCGGTGGCAACCTGGCCGAGGTGCTGACCACCGTGGCTGACACCATGCGACAGCGCAACCGGCTCAAGGGAGAAATCCGGGCCCTCACCGCTGAGGGTCGGATCTCGGCCATCGTCGTCGGTTCGTTGCCCTTCTTTCTGGGTGGGTTCCTGTATGTCACCAACCCGACATATCTGGAACCCCTCCTGACAACTACACCTGGCCGCATAGCCATCGGTGTTGGCTTCCTGATGATGGCGGCCGGCATCTTCTGGCTCCGGAAGATTGTGAATATCGAAGTATGAGCGGTGTTGACGGAATGGTTCTGGCGGTTGTTGCCGTCGCCCTACTGGTCCTCTTCGTGGTGCTCTGGGTCGGTATGGGTGTCACCAAGGCCCGGGAGGAAATGACCGATCGTCTCGCCATGTACGGGCGGAATCAGGCTGTCCAGACGGCCCGTGACGAGGAACTGGCCAAGCCGCTGGCGCAACGCACCGTTGGCCCGCTGGTCATCGGTCTCTCCAACTTCCTGAAGCGGTTCACTCCGGTCGGCTATCTCGACAAGAAGCAGCAGATGCTGGGTTACGCCGGTCACCCCGGCAACCTCGACGCACCGGCGTTCGTGGTCATCAAGATGATCACCACTGCGGTCGGCCTGGTGCTGGCCTTCCTGCTCCGCGACATGGGATCCGACGGGACCACCCGGGTCATGCTATTTCTCGCCCCGATCGTTCTGGGCTTCTTTGCCCCCGACGCCTGGCTGCGTCGCAAGGTGGACGAGCGGGCGGCGACGATGCAGAAGGCACTGCCTGACATCCTCGACCTCCTCGTCATCTCCGTCGAGGCCGGTCTCGGTTTCGACTCTGCCCTCCAGCGGGTGGTCGAGACTGTGCCCGGGCCGCTCTCCGAGGAGTTCTACCGGATGCTCCAGGAGACCCGGGTCGGTGTCAGCCGTCGCGACGCTATGCGCCACATTTTGGATCGCACCAACCTAGACGAGCTCCGCTCCTTCATCCTGGCCATGATCCAGGCTGAGGCCTTTGGTGTCACCATCGCCAGGGTGCTTCGGGTCCAGGCTGACGAGATGCGGGTGAAGAGACGTCAGCGGGCCCAGGAGAAGGCCTTCGCCGCTCCGGTCAAGATCACCTTCCCGCTGATCTTCTGCATCTTCCCGGCGTTGTTCATCGTGCTCCTCGGTCCGGCCGCGATCCAGATCGTCGACACCTTCACCGGCATGTGATCAAGGGCTGAGATCATGCCCGAATCAAGGCGGATCTCCCTCGCCCACATCCTGCTACTCCTGCCCTGGGTTGCGGTCATTCCCAGGGCCCTGAAGGCGGTCTCCGACAACTCCTACCTGTGGCACATCCAGGCCGGTCACGTGC
>CAYNSP010000057.1:0-11490 GCA_964400035.1 uncultured Acidimicrobiaceae bacterium
CGGAGAGGAAGTAGATGGTCAGAGCCTGTTTCCTCGGGGAGAACCCGAGCTTGCCGGCGTCACCTTCCCTCCCCGACTGGTACTTGTAGTGGTAGGTCCCGAAACCGACGATCGATCCCCAGAGATAGGGGGTCTCCCCTGTTGCCTCCTGCATCAGCTCGAGTAGCTCGAAGCTGTCCTGGCGACGACGGTCGTTCTCAACCGCGTCGAGAAAGGCCTTCACATCTGCTGGGACGTCACGCGCTCCGGGCACCGCGGATCTCGAGACTGTCGAGGAGACGCTGGGAGGCTTCGGCGATCTCATGGACGGCGTTGTGGAACACCTCTTCGTTGTGAGCCGCCGGCTTGGTGAAACCGGAGATCTTCCTCACGAACTGGAGGGCCGCCGCCTCGATCTCCTCCGAGGGGGCCGGGGTGGCGCCTTCCCGCAGGATCTTGATTGATCTGCACATCCTTCCAACATAGCCGACCCGGGCGACAGGGTGACCGGCCGGTATCTCCCTAATCTGCCACTGGTGAGACCCTCCATCGATCGCTTCCGTCAGCTCCCCGGAGTGTTGGCCGAACGCGAGATGGGCGGGTTCCTCCTCATCTCGGCTGTTGTCGGGGTTGGAGTGGGTCTCGGAGCCGCCGCCCTGGTCGTAGCGGTGGATGGACTGGGACGTTTGCTCAATCCGCTGCTCGGTCCACTCTTCCAGGTCGAGGAGTACGGGTTCTTCTCGATAGCGCGCGCCTGGGTCTTCGTCACGATCCCGATCGGTCTTCTCGTCGCCTGGTTGATCGCCAGGAGACTCGCCCCTGAAGTGGGTGGGGATGGTGTGCCGGAAGCGATCACCGCCCTGTCGGTCCATGGCGGCCGGATGCGGGGCCGGGTCGCACCACTCAAGGTCCTCGCCACCGCGATCACGGTCGGGTCCGGTGGGTCGGCCGGCCGCGAGGGTCCGATCGTCCAGATCGGCGGCGCGGTCGGGTCCTGGGTGGCCCGTCGGTTCAACCTCGGTGAGGACCAGGTCCGCGCCCTCGTCGCGGCGGGTGCGGGTGCCGGCATCGGTGCCGCCTTCAACGCCCCAATCGCCGGAATGCTGTTCGCCCTGGAGGTGATCCTCCGCTCCTTCTCGGCCCGTCACATGTCCGGGATCGTCCTCGCATCTGTCTCAGCGGCGATCACATCCCAGTCTCTGGTCGGTCCCGAACTCGCCCTCTCTGCTGGCGTCTATCACCTCGGATCGTTTGCCGAGCTCCTGCCCTATGCCGGATTGGCCCTGGTGGTGGTGATCGTCGGCATCTTCTTCCTCCAGCTTCTCGACCGGATGGAGCGTCTCGCCCACCGCCACGATCAGTCCTGGGGATGGATGCGACCGGTCGGGTTCGGTCTCGTTGTCGCCGGACTGGTTTTCGTGGAGCCCCAGCTCTTCGGAACCGGTCAAAGCGGGACCAATGCCCTTCTCGCCAACCAGTTGAACGGAGCCCTGTCCGATGCCGCCGGGGAGATGTGGTGGCTTCTGCTCCTCCTGGCCGTGGGCAAGGCTGTGGCGACGAGCTTCACCATCTCCTCGGGTGCATCCGGTGGTGCCTTCATGCCGTCACTGTTCATGGGGGCCGCTCTCGGTGCCGGGTTCGCCAGGATGATCGAACCGTTCTGGTTCGGCGCCGCTCCGCTCCGCCCCGGAGCATTCGCCGTCGTCGGGATGGCGGCCATGTTCGCCGTGGTGGGGAGGGCACCGCTCACCGCGATCCTGATCGTCTTCGAGGTGACGGGTGCCAGAGACTACGGGTTGATCTTCCCGCTCATGCTGGTGGCTACTTTGGCCACCTTCCTCGCGGAGAGGTTGCATCCGGACTCGGTCTACACGATGGCCCTGCGCCGGCGGGGCATCTCGGTGAAGCAGGCCGGGAGTGTCGACATTCTCGACACCGTCGATGTCGGGACGGTGATGGCAAGGTCGCCGGTGGTGGTCTCACCGGACAGCTCCGTGGCCGAACTCGAAGAACTGATGCACCAGAACCGCTCACATGGTCTCCCGGTGGTCGAAGATGGTCGATTGGTCGGGATCGTGACCCTGTCGGACATATCCAGGGCCGACACCGACGGACGTCACATCCGGGTCCGGGAGATCATGACCCCACGCCCGGTGACGGTGACTCCGACCACCCCGGTCTCCCGGGCTTTGGAGCGGATGGCCGCCCTGGGGGTGGGAAGGCTCCCCGTTGTCGATCCTGAAGATCCCTACCGGCTGATCGGTGTCTTCCGACGGGAGGAGGCGGTCCGCGCCTACCACGAGGCCCTATCGGTCACCACCGAGGCGGAACTCCATCGTGCCCGCCTCGCCCAGCGGACCGATCCGGGTGCCGGCTACTACGACTTCCGGATCCCACCCGGTTCGGTGGCCGACGGCCGCACCGTCCGTGAGGTTTCCTGGCCAGAGGGTTCCACCCTGGTCTCGGTGCGACGTGAACGGATGGTGCTGGTGCCGAGCGGCGACACTGTCCTCCACGCCGGTGATGTGGTCACCGCCTTCGGGACCGACGTTTCACGTCAGAGAATGATCGAGCGGCTCAATTCGGGTGCTGACGAGCCCACCGCCGAGATCGCCCTTTCCGAGCTGCTGGCCGGTGGGGATGAGACCGGCGATGGCGGGGCATAGAATCATTTCAAACCGAGGAAGGAACCGATGCCACCGCAGCTTGCCATATTCATCTTCATCCTCCTGGTGGGAGCCATCGCATGGTGGTTGTACAGCAGTCGCAAGAGGCAAGAGAAGCGACTGAAGGAGGCCGCAACCACCGCGGTCGGTGCCGGTCTGGCCACTACCCCCACCGTCTTCGAAGCGGCTACGGGCAACCGGGCACCGGTGACCAGCTTCCACGTGGTCGGCGAAGAGATTCAGGTCACTTTCGACGTCCCTCTCCCGTCAGAGCCAGATCAGATCCTCAACGACCTCCTCCTCGACGAGGCGATCGAGGTCGCCAGGGAGAAGCGACACACCCTGCCGATAACCGACGCCACCGTGGTGGTCGCGTTTGCCGGACGGGACAATGTCCGTGAGGTGGCAAGGACGCGTCTTCCCGCACCCGGAGAACTGCCCCCACGTGTGGAGAGCGGTGGGATCGATCTCAGCCACGTGGCCCACGACCCGTTCGCCAGTTCCTTCGACGAGGCCGCTGCCCACATCGCCGAGATGGGGACCCGGGCCACCACCGAGGACGAGTTGGGTCCGTTGGCCGCCGAACTGACCCTCCCCGCCGGTCTGCAGCGAGGGTTGCGGGCCAGCGGCGTCGACCCTTCCCGGGCAGACGCAGGGGAGTTGATCCTGGCACTGCTCAAGATGTTCGGATACACAGTCACCGAGCATGCCTTCCCCGGTTCGTACATTGCACTCAAGGACGGAAAAAGCACCTACATCCAGGCCGAGGCCCACGCCAGGGGTGAGTCCCACGAGGTATCCGACAGTGCGATACGACGGTTCCTCACCGACTTCAACTCCTCCGGCGCCGACCGGGGTCTGCTGCTTTCCGAGAAGTACGCGCCGTTCGAGATCCACAGCATCGAGGCCCGTCAGCCCAAAGTGAGATTCATCACCCGCGAACGGATTCAGCGCTTCATCGATTCGATGGCTCTGGGCTGATTCGGCCCTTTCTTCCATGGCGGGTTCAGGAAAACGACGGACCCGGGCATAGAATGGATCGGGAAGGAGGAGCTAGATGTTCAGAAACTTCGGAGCAACCGAGTTGATCATCATTCTGCTCATCGTCCTGCTCCTGTTCGGAGCAAGGAAACTCCCCGGTTTGGCCCGCTCCTTGGGAGCATCCACCAAGGAGTTCAAGAAGGGCATCGAAGAAGGTTCGGTCGACCCGGAAGACCCACCGTCAGACACACAAAAAACCTCCGATTCCTAGGAACCGTCCGACCGACGGGACCGTTCAAGGAGTAGGGATTCAATGGAATCCGTTCCCCTAACCTGGGAAGAGGTTGCCCGTGTTCACGGTCGGAAGATCTACAACTTCGCCTACCGGCTTACCGGTAACCCATACGATGCTCACGACCTCGTTCAGGAGGTCCTGCTCCGCGTTCGCAAGGGACTTGCCGAGTACCAGCCGGGCAGCTTCGAAGGCTGGTTGTGGCGGATCACCCGTAATGCATTCCTCGATGAGGTCCGACGTCGCAACCGCCGACCTATCGCCCCGCTTCCCGAGGACGTCGATCGTTGGGACCAGGCCTCGGCGGCCTCTGCCGACGTCGAGTACGCCCGAATCAGTCTTGGCGATGACATCCAGAAGGCACTGCTCGAGCTTCCCTACGAATTCAGGGAGGCGGTCGTCCTCTGCGATGTCGTCGGACTTTCCTACGAGGAGATCTCACAGGCTGCGGCAGTGCCGATCGGCACTGTGCGGAGCCGGATCCATAGAGGCAGGAAGATGCTGAGAGGCATGTTGGAATGAATCATCCGTCCGAGTTGATCAGCGCATTCCTGGACGGGGAACTGTCGGCCAACGAGTCGGCACAGTTGCATCGTCATCTCTCCTCATGCGGACGGTGCGCCTCTGAGCTGCAGGACTTTCAGAAGGTACGGGCGGCTATCAGGTCCCTCCCGGTCCTCGACCTTCCACCCGGCCTGGTCCTTGAAGGTGAGCCGAATGTCACGCCGATCAGGAGGCATCGAGTTCTGGTGGCGAGTGCCGCCGCAGTGGTGGCCATCGTCATCGCGATGGCCACTCTCTTCAGCCCGCCCCCGCAGTCACTGAGCATCGACGATGTGACCAGTAGGTGGTCGGCTCTGATAACCGTCGACCCGGCGGGGCCGGTCAAGCATCTGCCTGTCTGGGGAGCAGGACCGCAGGAATGAAGAAGCTCACGGCCCTGGTACTGGTCTTCACCCTCATCCCGGCAGCTGGTGCCGCTGCGACGACTCTCGAAGAGATCCTGGAGAGAAGTCGGGATGCGGTCTACAGCGGTGAGCAGCTGATCAGTTGTGCCACACCCGACGGGTACCGGGGCGTGCTCACCAGTATCAAGCAGCGCGGATCGTCCATCAATATCACCGCCTTGACCGACACCTCGTCTGAGGTGGCGATCGGTCCCGGGGTGCTGGTCCGTCGAATGGGTGACGCCGGGGGGGTCGAAGAGACCAAGGTTGGCGGAGGTGTCGTTGAGGTCGCCACCCTTTACGAAGTGGAAGATCTCGGTGGCCGGTTCTTCATCGGTCGGGAAGCGGCCGCCTACCGACTGACCCGTGAGGGCATGCTTCGTGGAGAACTTGTCCTCGACAACGAGACCGGTGCCCTGATCCGGATGACCAGTTTCGATAACACCGGACAGCCCTACTGCGTTCGCAGCTTCATCAGCTTCGATCCGACCGAGCCCGAGATGCCGCAATGGGAGATGCCCTCGGGGGACGAGACCAACACCCTGACCAGACGGGAAGACCTGGTGGACCTGCCGTTGGAGGTGGCCGGGTTCGCCGCCATCGACAGCTACAGCGACGAGGCCGGGTTCAACTTGACCTACTACTCCGACGGGTTCTTCTCATTCGCCATCTTCCAGGCCCCCAATCGGATCGACACCCCGGACGGCGTCAACGTCGACGTAGGCGGATTCCGGTACTGGCGGGCGTTCAACCCCGGGCAGGTCACCTATGCATGGGAAGTCAGGGGACAGGGGATGGCGATGATCGGCGACCTGCCTCCGGACCTTCATCAGCCTGTCCTGGAGGCAATGCCACGACCGGCGGACCTCGGGTTCCTCCAGAGGTGGTGGCGGAACCTGTTCCGGCACCGCTAGGACATACTCAGCCCGAGAGCGCCACCTCATACTCGGCGAAGGGCCGTGCCATCCCCGGACCGTCGGCGACGATGACATTGGTGATGATCCCGTCTTCATTCAGGAAGTAGGTGGTGCGGTTGGCGGCGCCGGCCATCTCGTTGAAGTTGTCGTAGGCGCGTGACACCTCGCCGTGCGGCCAGAAGTCACTGAGGATGTCGAAGGTGAACCCTTGCTGTTCCGCCCACGCCCCGTTGGAGTGGAGTGTGTTGCAGGTGATGGCCACCACCTTCACATCGGCGTTGTTGAACTTGTGGAGATTGTCCCTGATGTCGCAAAGCTCACCCTGGCAGGTCCCGGTGAAGGCGAAAGGGATGAAGACGATGGCCGACCGCGATCCCTTCAGGTCTTCGAGCGAGACCTCCTCGCGGCGTTGGTTACGGAGCTTGAATGGTGGTGCAGGGGTTCCTACGGCTAAAGACATGCCCTGAATTTTACCGGCCTGTCAGCTCCAACCGTCGAGCAGGACCCGCGCCGCCCATGCGGTGGGGTCCCGAAGCTCGGATGCGGTGGGCATCCGGGTGGGGTCGGACCACAGTGTGGTGAGGGCGTCGTCCCCGTATCTCTTCTCGACTTCCTGATTGAACACGTCGCCGAGCTGGGTGGCCTCCGGGGGCACCGAACTGATCCCGATCATGGTCTGGGGACCGGACATCGTCTCTCTCTCGAAGTCCCTGATCTCAGAGATCCTGTCGAAGTTGGGGACGATCTTTCCCACTGCTCGACGGGCGAGCAGTCTGGCGCAACCGGTGATCGCACCGAGGAATGCCTCCAGCTCCTGACGCGGTCCGATGGCGTCCTCGCCTCCGAGGAGACTCTCGATCCCACCGGCTTCTTCGACGGCACGCTCGATGTCGGCCGGATCACCACCGAGCATCAGCCCGCTCAGCTTTGAAGGGTCGATCTTGGAAGCCTCGGCGTATGACCCGACGAGGACTGCGAGATGGTCGTGGATCCAGGGCAGGGCACATACGGACCGGAAGGCAACCTCGTTTGCTACGGCCCAGAGCCTCAGTTCTCGATCGTCGATTTCGGGGCGGGAGAGCGGTTCGAGATTGGGGACGATGACGGTGAGCGGTCCGGGTCGGTCCGGGGGGAGTCCGGCGTCGAAACCAGCGATCACCCAGGTGGACAAGGACCCGACCAGCGAACCCGCCTGGAGTCCGATGATCACCGGGGTCAATTGGGCGAACATGGCACCGCCATCGCCCGATACCGAGGCCGCGAACGGTTCGACTACCGCTGCATAGGACTCGAGATTCCTCTCCGCCCAGGCTCTCGGGTCGACCGGGATCACGTCGCTGGCGGGTGGGACCGGGAACGGCGCCACTTCGGTGAGGTGGAACTCGGCGAGTCGGGCGAGGTCCCGGAACTCCTCGGCGGCCCATGGGTCGATGGGTTGGCTGTCACCCGAGAGATGACGGGCAACCTCGGCGGCCAGCTTCCAGTTGACCGGGCCGGGTTGGTTGAACAGCTCGAAGAGTCTCGAGAAGAGGTCGTCGCTCATCCGTCCAACCGGCCAAGGGTCACTGTCAGGGTCGTATCCGCCTCAGCGCGGAGGATCCTGAGATCAACCTCCTGACCGGCCCGGAGCAGCTTGAGGGCCGCCAGCAGATCGTCGATCGTGTTGACGACAACACCACCGACTTCGACGATGACATCGTTCACCTGTCCGCCGGCTGCCGCGTAGGGGGAACCGCCTGGCAGCCGGGACACGCCCACCCCGACCGGATACTCGGCGGAACCGGACTGTGCCCAGGCCGTGGTTCCTTCGATGCCGAGACGGGCGTGAGCAACCTCTCCGTGCTCGATGATGTCGTTGACCACGCCGAGCATGATGTCGACGGGGACGGCGAACCCGAGTCCTTCGGCGCCGACATCGGACACCGCGATGGCGGTGGTGATACCGATCAATCGGGCGTTGGCGTCGACCAGTGCGCCACCACTCGATCCCGGGGCGATGGGTGCATCCGTCTGGATGAGCCCGTACAGGGGCTCGCCACGGGTCACGCTGAGCGACCGGTTGAGAGCGCTGATGATCCCGGAGGTGACGGTGGGTCCGCCTTCGAGACCGAGAGGATTACCGACGGCGATCGCTGGCTGGCCGATGACCAGTTCGGCCGAGACACCCAGGTCGATGGGTGTCAGGTCCGGCCGGTCCACCTCAAGGACGGCGATGTCGGTGAGGGGATCACTTCCAACGATCCGGGCGGGGTAGCGGGCCCCGTCAGCAAACACCACCCAGACCGAGCGGGCCCCGGAAATGACGTGGTGGTTGGTGATGATGTGACCGTCACGGTCGAAGACCACCCCGCTTCCGCTTGCACCGGAGAGGAATCCGGAAGTCTGGATGAACACTGTGGATGGGATCACCCGTTGTGCCACGGAGGCGGCGGTGATGACGTCCCCGAGGGTGAGCGGTGGTCCGGTCGCCGGCGGAGCGGTGAGAGTCGGACCGGCCGGCGTTGTCGTCGTCGTTGGCGGCGCCGGTTCCTGGATCACGCCCATGGCACCGAGAATGGCGAAGGTCACACCGGTTCCGAGAAGGACCCCTCCTAGGATGCCAAGGATCAGGGTCCACGGGTCCCGCTGTTTGCGGGGTGGCTCCGGCGGTGGTGTTTGCCAGGGTGCTTCGATCAGGTCGTTGCCCGAATCGGTCATCTCCCGATTTTATGGTCTCTCGCGATTTGTAACGGAGCGGCCGGTCTGTCAACAAAGCGGCCCTCATTGAAACCGCGATCCTGTTGAATTCGTCCTATAGCCGTGCACATTCAAGAGGAAACCAAGGATCGAGGAGAGCGGGGCCCGGTAGTGGCCCTGATGGTCCTGTTCATCACAGGGTTCCTTGCGGTCATCCTCTGGAACTTCGAACTCCCGTACTTGGCCTATTCGGTGGGGCCGGTCGCTGACGCGACGTCATCCATCGAGACCGAGGAAGTGGAGATGTTCCCCCCTAACGGAGAGCTTCTGATGCTCACCGTTGTCAGTCAGGACGTCAACGTCTTCGAGTATCTGATCGCCCAGATGGATCCGACCATCGATCTGGTCAAGAAGGAACTTGTCCGTGCTCCCGGCGAGACCATTGAGCAGTACCGGGCCAGGTCGTTGCAGCAGATGGACGACTCCAACTTCCGTTCCATTCTGGTGGCACTCGACCATCTCGGTTACGCGATGGTGCCCATCGAGGTCTCGATCAGCGGGGTTCTCGAAACGGTGCCAGCAGCCTCGATCCTGAAGCAGGGCGACATCATTGTCACGGTGAATGGCACCCCGGTTGGATCTGCTCAGGAGATCAGGGACCTAATGGCGGGTCTCGCCCCGGGAGACATCCTCGACATGGTGGTGAAACGGGGCGGAGAGGAAATCAGCCTGTCGGTCGAACTAGCCGAGAGGGAGGACACGCCGGGTGCCCCGATGATCGGTGTGGAACTCGACGAATTGAAGGCGCCACCGTTTCCGATTCTGATCAGGACCGGAAGCATCGGCGGGCCCTCGGCGGGGATGATCCACGCTCTGGCCATCATCGACAATCTCACCGAGGGAGAACTGACCAAGGGCCATGTCATCGCCGGGACCGGCACCATCTATCCCGACGGGAATGTGGGGGCCATCGGTGGCGTCCGTCAGAAAGTCGTAGCGGCCGAAGCCGCCGGGGCCGAGTTCATCCTGGTCCCGGCCGACAACTACGAGGAAGCCCTGACCGCAGAGCGCTCCAGCATCGAGATTGTGGCCGTGGCCAGTCTCGACGATGCTCTCGAGTTCCTCGCTTCACTCCCCGAGAACTGAGCGGTTCCGACCGCAAACCCCGTCCCAGGGGCCATTCACCGGTATCTTCTAGGTCTGGATGGGACCCGAACTCAACCCTGAACGGATACGGGGCGCCCAGTTCCGCTCGGTGATGCGCGGTCTGGACCGCCTTGAAGTCGAGGAATTCCTCAAGGACGTAGCCAAACGGGTGGAGGATCTGGAGAAGGAACTCCGCCAGGCCAAGGAACTCGCCGGTGAGGCACCCGTCGACCTGGAGGCAGAGTTCAACACGGTGGGACGGGAGGTCACGGCGATTCTCCAGACCGCTCGTGAGGCCGCCGAGGCGATGCGGGAGAGGGCCAGCATCGACGCCGCCCGGTGGAGAACGGAAGCCATCGCCGAAGTGGAGGCGATGCGGCGGGAATCAGCCGCTGACGCAGAAGCCCTTCGTCGTGATGCATGGGTGACCGGCACCGAACTTCTCGAACAGGCGATGGATCATGCCCGCAAGCTCAGGGAACAGACCGAGCGTGACACCCTCACCATCATGGGGGAGGCCGAGCGTGAGGCGCACCGGCTTACTTCATCGGCCCGTCGTGAGGCCGAGGACCTTGTCCGCAACGCCACTATGACCGCCGAGAAGATGACGGCGGAGGCGGCGAGACGCAGGGACGACATCATCGATGCCGCCAACCGGCAGGCGTCGGTCGCTCAGGAACGTACCCGGGCACTTGAACAGCGTCGGGATGAACTTCTCGAGGAATTGGAAAGTGTCCGTGCCACGCTGAGCAAGCTGGAAGGGACCCTGGACAAGAAGATCCAGAAGGTTGAACCGGAACCTTCGACCAGTGTCAGGGTTGTCCCGTCCCGCCCCGGCGACGAAGAAGCCCGACCGTGGGAATTAGGGGAAACGGTTCGTCTCGTCCAGCCGGAGCGGAACGTCGAGCCCGAGGACGACTCGGTGGTGATCGTCCCGGCATCGAGTGTTCGGTCCGAATCTGATGTCGAACCCGAGCCGATGCCCGAACCCGAGCCTGAGCCGGAGCCCGAGCCTGAACCGGAGTCAGAACCGGAAGCCCAAACAGAGCCGGAACCGGAACCTGTAGCCGAAACAGAACCGGAACCTGTAGCCGAAACAGAACCGGAACCCGGGCCGGATCCCGACGTCGACTCCCTGTTCGCTGCCCTACGTGGCAGTCGAACCGAGACTGCCACCGTCGAGGAGCCGGAGGAATCCGAATCCGTGGACGAGCCAGCAGGGTCTGCGGACGAAGCCGAGCCGGAGCCCGCACCTGTCACTGTGCAGGGCCACGATTGGATCGGTGACCGCGACTCCCGTCTCCTTCCCATCACCAATCGGGCATTGCGGGGGACCAAGAAGTCCATCACCGAGCTCCAGAACATCGCCCTCGACAACCTGCGGACCGATGCTTCCTGGCGACCCGACCCGGCGGCCGACGCCACCACGCTTGGTGCCGATCTGATCACCCTTTGGGCGGAGAGCTTCGCCGCCGGACACGCCGCAGCCGAGGAGATGAGCGGCAACAAGCTGAAGCGACCGCCGACTCCACACGCCGGTGAGGTCGACGAGTTCGCCAACGCCCTGAGCGCAGCCGTAACCAAAGCGTTGGACGAGGCCGGGGAGGGTCAGCGGGAACGTCAGTCGGCCGCCTCCCGGGTATACCGCGTGTGGCGGTCCGACGAGGCCGAGCAACGGATCCGGGAGCTGGCGATCCGCGCTTACCAACTCGGCATCGAGAAGTCCGTAGCCGACGAGTAGGGCCTCACTGGCCAGAACCCCGCCCCTGTGGGCCGTTAGAACCTCACTTCCTTAGACTCGGCGCAGATGTTCACCAGGACACCGACCTACCAGCAGGGACGTCGCCGGCCGTTGACCCTCATTCTGGGTATTGCCCTCGCCGTCT
>CAYNSP010000058.1:0-11459 GCA_964400035.1 uncultured Acidimicrobiaceae bacterium
CTCATAACTCCATCCTCTCAACAGATAGAGCCTGCGCAAAACCCGGGGAGGTTCAAACTTTGGGCGCTCACGATCCTCCTCAGCTCTGAAGACCGACTCTGCCTCCCAACGCAACTGCCATTTGGCTTCGACAACTCGGTGGTCGTATGACATGTGACCTCGCTTCTGTAATCGTACTACCCCTGGCTGGACGCGTCGGGGGCCCAAGGGAAGCTGTGCGGCCTTCCGATCCGATCAGCTACGCGCTAGCCCGATACCACCGACCTGAGTTCGAGCGCATAGCGGACAGTCGAGCCCTGCCGAGCCAGCGTTGGGCGATCCGGAGTGTCTATCCACATCGGACTTTTAGTCATCCTAGACCCCACCTTCGTTCATCTGGTACCAGCCAGTTTCGCGACGGTGGATAGAAGACTTGAGCTACTTGCTAATGCCTTCCCACCGAGCGGTGTCAGCGGCGCCCCGATCCTACAAGGGCCTGCTCAGAGACTAAGCCCGCGGTCTCGTGACTGTGCTTGTTGTTCTTGGCGCTCGCGGGCTTGGCGAATGCTGTCGGCTAGGTAGTCCATCTCTTCGGCTCGTTTCCGCTCGTCGTGTGTCTGCGGCTCTTGGCGGGTGGTGGCTCGGCTAATAGCCGGTCGGTCGATCCATTCTCGACCCACCGCCTGGGTAAGAACATCTAATGCCGATCGGTTGCCTTCGGTAACGACGTAGGCGTGGTTGGCTTGTCGACCTCTGGTCATGGGTGTGTAGATACCGGCATGGTCGGTTGGACCGTCGATGAGGAGCAGGGCGGTGTCGACGGTGCGGCCTTGGGTGGCGTGGCTTGTCTGTGCGTATCCGAGTTCGACATGGCTGGCCGCATACTCGGCCGGGACTCGGATCGTGCCGGTCGGGCCGGTGAGGGTGATCGACTTGTCGGGGTGGATCGCTTCGACGGTCCAGTGGTCTCGGTTCTTGACCATCCGGCCTTGGTCGGTGTGGAGGGTGCGGTCGTTGCGGCGTGTCACGACCTCGTCACCAACGCAAATGAAATCTTCGCCTTGTCGGAGCATTCCTGCTTTGAGGGAGATTTCCTCGTTGAGGAATCGGGTTTGTTGGACGTGCTGGTTGAGTCTGCGGACTGTCTCGTTGGAGTTGGCCATCAACGCCACCACCTCGCCCCTCGACTTCGCTGTGGCCCAGGCATCGACGATCTGGGTTTCCATTTCCTCGCTGGTGCCTCCGTGGAGGCGACCGCGGAGGTCGTAGTCGCCGAGGGCGTTGGGATTCCCGTTGCGGAGTTGGACACTGGCTCGGCGTTCCCATTCGTTTCGGAACCTGTGTATCTGTTCCAGTCCGATGGCTCCGTGCTGCTCGACCATATGAGCGAACATTCCTCCCCTACCTACGGCGGAGAACTGGCGTGGGTCTCCCACTAGGACAACCCTCCACTGCTTTTCGTCGGCTAGTCGTGCGAGGGCTGCGAGTTTGGGGGTGGAGGCGGTGCCCGCTTCGTCCAGGATGACAGTGGCACCTCTTGGCATGTCATATTGAGGGCGCGGGGGACGATTCAGGTCGTGCTCGGTCAGGAGCTTGTCGAGCGTGTCTGCCGCCATTCCGACCTCCACGCCGAGGACTTCCGCAGCAGCAGCGGTTGGCGCTACCCCGAACACAGGACGACGATCCTCGCGGAGCCTTGTGGCCGCGGCGGCGAGAGCAGTGGTCTTGCCCGCTCCCGCTGGTCCCACGACCAACTCCAACTGTCCGTATCCGGCGACCGACCTTGCCACCTCGACCTGTCCAGGGTCCAGGCCCCGACCGGCAACGCGAGGTCTTGGACCGGGTTGGGCACGGCGTCGGTCTGCCCATGCGAGCAGTTCGGCCTCCTGGTCGAGAATCATCTGAGTGGTGAGAGTGCGGCTGATGGCGGGTTCGGTGATCGGCCTTCCATCCCGACGCAGCGGCGTTCCCACCGGAGGTGACTTGGAGATGTCCACGCACTGAGACTCGATCGCATGGCCAGCGAGACTGTCGAGCCATGATGTCAGCCGCGCGGCGTCGCCGGGAACGGTGGTGGGTGCGGTGGCGGCGAGTTCTCTGAGTAGTTCGGCTGGACGCCACGACGACTGCCCTTCTTCGAGTCGTTCCATCGCCTGGTCGACCATCCGTGCGGCGTGGTCCTGGTCTATCCGACCCAGGGTCTGTTGTTGACCGACCGCTTCCCACACGACCCGGTAAGGGTCGTAGCCGATGGCCTGGACCTGTCGCCGCCATTCGGCGCGTAGTTCTTCGGCTGTGGTGCCGTGGGATTTGGCTGGTCGACTGTCAATGACTGCCTCTCGTTCCAGTCGCCACCGTTCCTCCGGTGTCGGCTCCCGGTCCAAGTCGGTGCGGAACCGCTCCAGTTTCGCGGAGAGTCTCAGGCGAATGTCGTCGGTGCGTTGTGAGAACTCGACCCGCACCCGGTCGGGCACATCCGCTATCTCTGCGATCCCGTCCTTGGGCTCTTTCCATCTGACAGCGAGGCGGTGGGTGATCTCGGCTCTCAGGTTGGCGTGATACAACGCCGACAAGGTCCGCTGATCCTTCGTGATCGTCCGAGCATCCAGCGCCAACCATCGGCCATCATCTGCGATCACCTTGTTAGCGATCACCGCGTGGGTGTGGATTTGGGGGTCTAGCTTGCGGCTGGTGTGCTGACGGAATGTCGCCGCGACGATCCCCTGAGTGTCAACGGACATGATGTGTCCGTGGATGGTTCGCCTGGTGTGAGCATGGTCCTCGATCCATCCCAGGACGGCGTTGACCGCTGAGTCGTGGGCTTCGAGGACCTGCTTCTGGATGTCCTCGTCGCCTAGCCCGAACAGGACCGAGACTGATTTGGGTGCCGAGAAGGTTGCGTCATACCCGCGTACCGCGTCCTCCGCCATCTTCCGTCCGAGGCTGACTCCGGTGGTCGGATGCTTGCCATCAATCAGGGCATGGAAGGCTTCGGACTGGACATCACCAGACAACCCAAGACGGACCGCAGCCTTACCCCACCATCTTCCCGGCGGCTCGTCACCATCGAGGTAGTACGACGGCAGATGCTCGGTGTAGTAGCGGCCCGCCCCCACACCCTTGAGACTCGTCACCCTGACCGTCACGACAAGCCCTCTGAAACTGTCAGACCGCAGGTCTGCACTCGTCTGTCCGACTTTCTGATGCGAGGTGGAGTGGTGATCGTCATCGGGATGCTCCAGGGGTCAGGTGGTCTCGGAATCGAAAAGGTCAGGCTGCGTTATCGCGGTCTTCGGACGACGCGTTCGTGTGGATGTGGACACTGGGCGGCCTATTGTCTCGTTGGATGAAGAAGCGGTCTCGCGGTTCGTGCCGAGGTCGCTGCCGATCAGATCCTCGAGAGCCTTGCGTGGAACACGGAGCACATGGCCAAGGTCGATCACCGGAAGACCCGAAGCTCCATTGGTGTCTCGGTATTCACGGGCCAGTGCATACGCCTTGGTACGGCCGATCCGCAACAGCTCTCCAGCTTCCTCAACCGTCAACAGAACCGGAACCTCAACCATAGACCATCACCAATACCAATATAGACCGTCGCCTGTTAGACTAGCATAGTGTCCCATCTCTTGCGGCAAAGACCACCGACTATGTACGCTGCGACCGTGGCCAAGAAACCCAAGCGCCAAGAACAGCCCTCCCAGCCCGACACGGTCGACCTCAACCAGGTCGTCGCCTACAACGTCCGAGAAGCACGCCTCCTACGCGGCTGGACCCAAGACGACCTAGCCGACCGGCTAGAGCCCTACCTCGGTCAGAGAATCACCCAAGCCAGCGTCTCCTCAATCGAACGAGCCTGGGAAGGAGAACGCCGGCGAGAGTTCGACGCCCACGAACTGCTCGTCTTCTCCGTCATCTTCGAACTGCCCATCATCTGGTTCCTCCTCCCCCCACCAGACGACAACAGGTTCCTCGAAGGAGTCCCCCTCCGACTCACCCACCTCTTCGCCCAGATACTCGGCCCAGCCGACCAACTCGGACCCGTGTACGAACGGCTCCGCCAGCTAGGGATCAGAGAACCCACCGAAGCCGAAAAGACCGTCGAGATCATCACCGGGCGACCCAGCGAAGCCAGACAATGGAGCTACACGGAACGCCGCAAGGAACTACTCCTCGCCCTCCTCGACGAACACGCCGACGACTTCGACCGCAACATCGACAAAATCCGCGAAATCGTCAACCACCTCAGCCAAGTCGGACTCCGAGGCTTCATCGCCGAAAACACCAACGACGAAGACTTCACCTACACCAAGGAATACCGAGAGTCACGCGAATGAGGATGAACGCCAGGGAGCGACGATGACTGAGCAGCGACGGCCGAAAGGCACTGGTTCGATTCGGGAGCGGGGATCTCGATATCAAGCGATCTACTCCTACGTCGACGGCACCGGGACCCGACGGCGCCGGTCGAAACGATTCGATACAAGGACTGAAGCCCGAAAGTGGCTGAACGCGAGACTCAGCGAAGTCAACCAAGGCAACACCCATGACGCCGGCACCGTCACTCTCGATGAGTATCTAACCGAATGGGTCGCAGCACTCCCCCTCACCGGGCTGGAACCCACGACGGTCAACTGGTACCGATCCGCGGTCAAGAAGCACATCATCCCGGCGCTCGGCACAGTACGACTGGACAGTCTCTCCTCCACCCGCATTGACGCATTCCTCGGCGTGAAGGCCGAGTCGGGCAGGCTGGACGAGAAGGGGGGTCTCGGGCCGGTCTCGATCAGGCGGCTCCGCACGACACTGTCCAAAGCTCTCAGCGACGCGGTTCGTAAGGGACTCATCGCAGAGAACCCGATGGGACGCGTCGATCCGCTGCGTGTCCCTCGATCCGACGTCACCGCGACCGTGTGGTCCCCCGAAACGATCTCGGCGTTCCTGACCTCGACCAAAAAGGACCGGCTATACCCCCTATGGCGTCTCGCAGCGATGACCGGACTCCGCCGCGAAGAACTCGCCGCGCTCCAATGGCCGGACATCGACCTGAAGTCCGGCGTGGTCTCGGTACGTCGAGCAAGAGTCGACATCGGCGGAGAGATCATCGTCAAAGGACCCAAGTCCGCTGCCTCCCGCCGATCGATCGACCTCGACAACGAGACACTTCTCGCGCTCCAGAAGTGGCGCAAGAAGCAGGTCAAGGAACGGCTCACGGCTGGTCCCGGATGGGAGCCGGGCGAATGGGTCTTCACCGACCAACTCGGACGACCCTGGCGTCCCGACGGAATCACCTACCGATTCACCAAAGCCGCCAAGACCGCAGGACTTCCACCCACCCACATCAAGGGTCTACGACACGCCCACGCTACGGCACTCTTAGCTACTGGAGCTCACCCGAAAGTCGTCCAAGAACGTCTCGGTCACGCCTCGATCAAAGTGACGATGGACATCTACTCATCGGTGCTACCCGGCATCCAGCGAGACGCCATCGACCGTCTCGCCAACATTATCGACGGATGAACAGCCCTCGACATAGGTTGATTTATCCGCCCCGATGACCGATAATGCTTGTGGCTGGTGAGTTAGCCGAGAGGCTCTCATCGGAAGTACGCCCCGGATTGGCTGCGGCTCGCAGTCCCGGGGCCTCTGCGCGTCTAGGGGGTTTCCTCGAACAACCGCACGGTGCCCCTCACACGATGCGCGATCAGCGGGTAAGGCTCCTGATCAATGAGACACAGGAATGCCGAGCGCGATCCAGCCACCAGGTCGGCAATGGACAAGAGTGGTTCTGTCTTGTCGGCATGTTCCAGGCGAACGCTGGCAGGGAGTTGTCTGGTCGTCACCAAGCTCTGCCACACACCCCGGTCGTTCTCATCCAGTCTGGTGAACCCTCGTCGCGGAGCAGCGCGAGTCTCAGGAACGATCTTGGTCACACCGATGTCGACACCAAGGAACAAGAAGGCACTTTCCATCGTCTTGGCCCGAATGTGATGCTCCGAGTACCGGCGAGCCGACAAGGGTTTCGCGGTCTCGAACAGGTAGGCGTCCCATCCCGGTATCTCATCCAACGCGGCGAGAGCAGCAAGACGACGTTCTCGGCTCCGCAGGTCCGAGTAGTGGAGTCGGTAGCCAAGTCGAGCCTCGACATCCACCACAGCCTCCTGGATCGCTGAAACCTCGCCCTCGATCACGACTGCCGCGGCCACCACATAGTGATCTCCCCTCGTCGAGGGCTTACCGGTGCTGAGATCACGAAGGGGCCGCTTCGACTCATCCAGGTACGCGACAAGGTCAACCATCGACTTCATCCTCGTTCATAGCCTCATCAGAGCATGGGAATGTGACGGAATCCTGTCGATAGGCGCCCAATAGGCGCCCTTTGCCTGGCCCGAACACTGTCACCCAACCAAAAAGTCCCGGAAACCTCAACAGATTCCGGGACTTTCCGACACGCGCGGAGTGGAGCTGAGGGGATTTGAACCCCTGACCCCTTGACTGCCAGTCAAGTGCTCTGCCAGGCTGAGCTACAGCCCCTTTCGGGAACCGGCATTTTACGCCGGAGCGTCTGCCATTGTGAAAACAAACACGCCAGGACCCACCATGACGCTCCGAACCATCCTCGCCGCAACGCTGCTGATCGTGGTTGCCGCGTGCGAGGACAACTCCGGGGAGCCGACCACAACGTCCACCTCAGAGGTGACTACCACCGCCGTGGAGACGACCATTGCCACGACGACCACCTGGGTTAGCCCTACCACGACATCTCTCCCACCACCCGATCTGAATCAACTGGAGGCAGCCGTACTCGCCCTGATCCCTGAGACCTGGTCCAATTCCCGGGTCGCCAGGGCTCCGTTCACAATCACTGTATGCGGTCGCAGCGTGCGGGTGGTCGATGCTGACCCCACTGACGAATCACCAGGGCGGCCCCGGGAAGGGATCAACATCTCCGCTGGCGGCCCCGAGGGAGAATCAATCAGCCTGCTGGTCTACAGCGTGTACGAGGAGACCGTCTGGGAATCGATCGAGGCGGCGCTCCCCGTCTGCGGATCGACAACGCAGACCAATCCCGTCGATGGTTGGACTCTGAGGACACTGGTCGACGCCGACTACGACACGATCTCGGGTCTGATCGGGATCAGGGTGAGCTCGGACTCGGAGCGGGTCTATACAGGCAACCGGGCTACCCGTTACTCGGCGAGTCGGCTGTTCCACTCCCGTGCGGGCGCCGCATTGGTCCGTGTCAGCGTCAGCGATTCCGGCACCGACCCTGAAGCGTTGGCCGGCGTCGATGACCTGATGTACAAGGGGGCTGAGATTCTCCGCCTGGCTGCCGCTGGCTGATCAGCTTTCGGAGACGATCGGTTCTTCCCAGGGGATCTGCCTGGCGTCACCCCAGAGACGCTCCAACGAGTAGAACTCCCTGGGCTCGCTCTGGAACAGATGGACGATGATGTCCCCGTAGTCCATCAACACCCACTCCCCCTCGGTGTGACCTTCGACACGGATCGGTTTGACATCGTGGGTCTCGGCCAGCTTCTCCTCGACATGCTCGGCCAGAGTCTGAACATGAGGTCGGGATGTACCAGAAGCGATCACAAAGACATCCGAAAGATGGAAGACCTCTTCCACGTCGAGCAGAACGATGTCGGTCCCCTTCTTGGCCGCGATGGCGTCAGCCGCCACCCGGGCCATTTCAACACTCTGCTCTACGACCGTTCCTCCATCTCGGATTGACCATCAACCCTATCGTCTTTTCCGGCTTCCGCATAGAGGTTATGGGCCTCGATGTAGGCGTGGACACCCTCCGTTACCAGGAACCGGTATGGGTGACCTGTCCCGGCAAGCCTGCGGATCTCGGTCCCGCTGATCTCCAGCACGGCCATGTCCAGGAACACTGCCTCGGGAAGGAGTTCGCCCACCGCGGTCGAATCGGTACCGGGTCGTGGGAGGACGATGAGGGTCGCCCGATCCAGCACCTCCCGGTAGTTGCGCCAGGTAGGCAGACCGAGGGCCGCGTCGGCTCCAAGGATGAGGAACAGCTCTTCGTCGTCGGGAAAGGACTCGAGCGTGTCGATGGTGAAGGTGAGCCCTGGCCGGTAAACCTCACGATCGTCAACTTCGAACCCGTCAACGCCCGATGTGGCGATCCGGGTCATCTCGAGGCGATGCTCGGCAGCCGAGACGCGTTTACCGATCTTCTGCCAGGGATCGCCGGCGGGAATGAAAAGTACCCGGTCGAGACCCGCCTGGAACATCGCGCACTCCCCCGCATGGAGATGGGCGACGTGAATCGGGTCGAAGGTTCCGCCGAGAATCCCGGTACGCACGGGCCCGAGGATAGGCCCGGGGAGGTGGGAGGAGACGGAGCCCGCGGGTGATATCTGTCTGCAGACATCCCATCTGTTGGAGGGGATCGACATATGCACCGCCGATCCGAAGTGACACATGGACGCCCGGGTTGCCGTGCGGACTTCCGGCAGTGCCAATCCGTTCACCTCTTGTCACCGTGGCGCCCTCGAACACCTCGATGGTGGCGAGATAGGACACGGAGACCTTGAAACCGGCAACCGGTTCGATGGTAATGGTGCGCATCCCGGCGACGGACCCGGCAAACGTAACCCGACCGGAGGTCGGAGCACGGACCGATTCTCCCTCGAAGGCGGCGTAGTCGACTCCCCAATGACCGGCATACTGGCCGATCGGGAAGTAGTGGGCGGTCACATAGGAATTCGGAACCGGTGGGCTCAGACACACGGCGGCGACAGCCAGTGCAGCAAGCATTTCTCCTCCCTATGGCCAAGGTAAGGAACTAGCGGGCCATTTACCAGAGGGTTGTCGCTAACTTCATTGGCAATGACAACCCGTGTCGGACTAATGGGCTTTGGACGGATCGGTCGGAACGTTTTCCGCCTCCTCCACGGCCGCGGCGACCTCGAAGTGGTAGCGATAAACGACATCGCCGACCCTAAAGGTCTCTCCTATCTGCTCAAGTACGACTCGTTGTACGGTCGCTTTCCCGGTGAGATCGCATCCGACGATGGTGCCCTCATCGTCAACGGGCGCCGGATCACGTTCGGTCGGGCCAAAACCCCGGCCGAAACCGACTGGGCGGCAGACGGAGTCGATATCGTCCTCGAGACCACCAGTCGCTACCGCGACCTGGTGTCAAACCGAGGCCACATCACCAATGGGGCGAGCAAGGTGATCCTCACCTCGAGTCCGGAGATACCGGGTGAGATCCCGCTCCTCCTCTGCGGGATCAACGACTCGATCCTCGACAGCTCTCCCGACATCGTGGCTCTCGGATCCAATACGGCCAACGCCGCCGCCCCGATCCTCAAGACCGTCAACGATGTCTTCGGGATCAACCGTGCATTCATCACCACGGTCAAGGCGATGTCCAACTCGGGTCGTCTAGCTGACGTACCCACCGAAGGTTTCCGCACCTCCCGTGCGGCCGGGGAGAACATCATCCCCGCCGAGACCAACTCTGTTGAGATCCTTGCCCAGGCACTACCCGAACTCGCCGACCGTATGGTGATCACCGCTCTCAACGTCCCCGTGCCTGACGGTTCGGCAGTCGACACCGTGATCGAGCTGAACCGCGAGACCACCGCCGAGGAGGTCAACGAGGCAGTGAGGAAGGCGGTATCGGAACGGTATGGCCATGTCATCGAGTACACCACTGACCCGATCGTCTCCACCGATGTCCGGACCAACTCTCACAGTGGGGTCTTCGACAGCCTCGCCACCATGGTCACCGGCGGGAATCTCTTGAAGACCGTGACCTGGTTCAACAACGGGTGGGGCTACTCCCACCGGGTGGTCGAAGTCGCCGCAAACCTCGCCATGGAAGGAGCCAGGCCATGACCCGGGTGGCAATCAACGGTTTTGGCCGTATCGGGCGCACCGTGTTCCGGGTCATCGCGTCCCTCAAGGACACCGACATCGAGGTAGTCGCGGTCAACGACCTCTCCGACGACGACATCCTCGCCTACCTCCTCAAGTACGACTCTGTGATGGGGCGATTCGATCAGAAGGTGAGTGTCAGGGACGGCGTGATGGTCGTAGATGGCCGCGAAGTCCGGATGTTGATGGAGCGGGACCCCGCCGCCCTCCCGTGGGCCGAGCTGGATGTCGATGTCGTGGTCGAGTCCACCGGTGTCTTCCGTGATCGCGACTCCCTCCAGAAGCACATCGCCGCCGGGGCGAGACGGGTGATCCTGACTGTTCCCGCCAAGGGCGACATTGACGAGACCGTGGTTCTCGGCGTCAACGATGACCGGATAACCCAGGATGACGTGCTCATCTCGAATGCCTCATGCACCACCAACTGTCTGGCCCCCCTGGTCAAGGTGCTCGACGAGTCCTTCGGCATCCGCAAGGGGATGATGACCACCGTCCACGCCTACACCAACGACCAGCGCCTGGCGGATGTACCCCACTCGGACCTCCGTCGAAGCAGGGCCGCTACCGAGAACATCATCCTCACCACTACCGGTGCGGCAACGGCGGTCGGCAAGGTCCTGCCCTCTGTGAAGGGCAAACTCGACGGGGTGGCTATGCGGGTGCCGGTCCCCGACGGATCGATTGTCGACCTGGTGGTCGAATTGGACCGCGAGGTGACCGTGGAAGATGTCAACGGTGCGGTCAGGGAAGCCGCCGAAGGACCGCTGGCCGGGATCCTGGAGTACACCGAGGACCACATCGTCTCCACCGACATCATCGGTGACTCACACTCATCGATCTTCGACGCCAGCGGCACCCATGTTCTGGGCGGGAACCTGGTCAAGGTGTCCGCCTGGTACGACAACGAGTGGGGCTACTCGTGTCGGGTGGTCGACCTCATCGAACGACTCGGTCAGTTCTGATCCGGCGCTCGTAGGAGCCCGACCGAGGCCACTGCAATAACCCCGGCACAGAGGACCGGTATCGCTCTGGACCCGGTACTGACGGCAAGAAACCCGGCGAGCGGAGGACCGAGAGCGCCGACGCCCTGGAAGACCAAACTCACCACGCCCATCGCTGTGCCCAGCGACGCGGCTCCGAAGAGGTCCCTCGAGAACATCCCTATCAGCGGAGACACCGCACCGATCCCGAAGCCGGCGACAACGGCATAGATCGCGGCGACCCAGGGTGCCCCGGCGAACGCAAGCACGATCGTCCCGACCCCGATCGCACCGTAGGCGACCCGCATCGACCCGACCACACCGAACCTGCGTACCAATGGGAGCAGGGGCAGTCGTCCGAGCAACTGACAGAATCCACGGAAGCCGGCCCAGAACGACGCAGCAGCCAGGGGAAGCCCGGCGGAGGTCATCGCGGGAACCTGGTAGGCCAGGACCACGCCCATCACCATCCCCATCACTGCCTGGCTGACCAGGAACATCCTGGCGGCATGGTGGCTCATGGAGCCTCTCACCTCAGTGAAGACCGCCCGCGCCCCGGGCATCTCAGCGGTGCGGGTGTCGATAGACACG
>CAYNSP010000059.1:0-11093 GCA_964400035.1 uncultured Acidimicrobiaceae bacterium
ATAACCCGAAGGTCGCGGGTTCAAATCCCGCCCCCGCTACTGAAAAGCCCTGGTCAGCGATCTGCTGACCAGGGCTTCTACCGTCTTAGGGCTTGCTTCTACCGGGTCTTCTACCGGCCGGGCCGGTTTGGCCGGCCGGTTTGGCCGGGTGTGATCAGTCCTTCGAAAGTTCTGGCGGCTTGGGCTTGCATGCCGGGGAGCACGTGTTGGTAGGTCTCGATGGTGAACGCCGGGTTGCCATGCCCGAGCCGCTCTGATACCACTTTGACGGGTGTGTCTTCTTTGATGAGGAGCGTCCCGTGGGTGTGCCGAAGGTCGTGGAGTCGTATCGGGTCGAGTCCTGCTTTGGCTGTTATCCGTTCGAAGGTCTGGGAGATCGACTGTGGATGGACCGGTCGACCGTCGGCGGTGGTGAAGACCCAGCCTTGGTTCTCGGCTCCGGCTGCTTCCAGTTCGGCGGTCTGCCATCCTTTCCATGCCGCCAGTATCTGGAGGGTCTTAGGTCCGATATCGATGGCTCTCCTTGAATTGGAGGTCTTGCCTCTGGACTCGTGCAGTTCATAGCCGACCGCTACGAGTCCTCGATTGACCGAGATCCGTTCCTTGCTGAAGTCGACGTCTTCCCATCGGAGGCCCAACGCCTCGCTGCGTCGCATCCCTGTTACTGCCAGCACCCAGAGCGCGGGAAAGAGACGATGACCGGCAGCTGCCCGCAGGAATGCCTGCAACTGTTGAGAATTCCACGCCTTCTGTTCCACTCTCGGGATCGACCTCAACCGTGGCGCATGTGCCACGAGCGCGACATTCCGGTTCAAGAGCCCACGCTTCACCGCGTGAGCTAGAGCTCCACGAATGATCAGGTGTACCTCGAGCACCGTCTTGGGTGCCAGCGGCCGTCGTCCGTCCTTGGGACGGAGCATGCCCTCATAAAGCCTGTCCAAGTGGGTCGGCCTTCAGCCTTCGAAGGCGAAGATGACCGATCACGGGGAGGACGTGCCGATCGATCTTCCGTCGGTATCCGTCCCATGTGCTGTGTGCCAGTGTGTTCCGCTTGGCGGGTAGCCAACGTTCGGTCAGGTAGGCACCGAACGTCAGCGACCGGACATCGTCGTTACGTCCATTCGCCTCCGCGGCCATCTGCGTTGCCACCCGCTCCGCCTCGACGCGATCCGCGCCCGCGGGATACCAGCGGCGGACCTCTCTCCCGGTGACCGGATCCAGACCTTCATACACCACCGCATACCAGCGGTCACCCTTGCGGGCCACATACCCCTTCATCTCAGAATCTCCTTTCCAAGGGTGTTCCGACCATCGAAAAACCCGGTAGAAGAATCGGTAGAAATGCCCTGAATCACGAACCGCGGCCTGAACTGGCCATCAAGCGGATCCGAAAATGCTCAACAACCAGTTGAGGCAAACCGTGGTTCAGCCGATCGCAGAACCCGGTAGAAGGGCGGAGGCGAATGTCTTGAGACCGGTTAGTTGTGGCTTAGATAGGCGCTGACGCGACTCGTTCGATGATCGCTTGCCATTCGGGGAGTGGCTCGGCTCCGTAGTAGAGCTCTGGCATGGTCCGCTCATAAGAGGCGCGGAGCCGTTCATTCACTTCGGACTCGGCATCGAAGGCCGAACTGGTATGGAAGCCTCCTTTCGGAACGGGTTCGACGATCTCATCCGCCTTTACGAAGAACTGGAGTGTGATGTCAGCGATCTCGCCAAGGATCCGTTCCACTTCACGGCCATCTCCTAAGAGGGCCAAGACTTCGTCATCTCCGAGTAGTTGGTGGATGTCATAGAAGTGTCGGCCGATCCTCGGATCTGCCCGTCTTTCGCCATCGGCGGCCAGCCTCTCGGCTTCGACATGTACGGTCACCAGCTTCTCCAGGAGCGTCCGACCGGGATGAAGTGTCCACAGCTCGACTTCTGCGAGGTCTGAGTACATGCCAATGTCTGTCTCGGCCTCCACCAAAGCGTCACCGAGGAGTGTGCCCATGCCAACCCATTGTTTTGGGTGGTCACCGCCGCGGACTCCCATCTCCAGGAGAACGCGAGGTTGGATCAGTTCGGTCGCAGGCTTCGCCGCGGGGTAGAGAATCTCATAAGCCCTGTGCCGTCCGGTCTCTGCGCCGCCGTGCGACGCAAGTTCAGCCCCCACGGCCTCGGCCGCAACTTCAGCCATGTTCTTCATCAGATTGTCCGTCGTCCCGCGACCGCGATCGCCTGGAAGGATGAGCACGTCGATGTCCTCTGAAAAGCGTTCTATCAACTCAAAGCCTTTAGACAGGCTGGTTCCACCTTTGAGAAGGAAGTCGTCCACAAACCCCTCCGCCAATGCCCGTAACACTTGGGTGACCCAGTAGTCCTTCTCCACAGCGGTAGGGCTGATGGCGAGCTTCTCAGCCGCCGCGTCGACCGTTGGGCTGAACTCATCTGTGTCACGGAACAATACGGTCACGTCAAGAAGCCAGGGACAGTCCGCCGGGTCTCCTGCTGCGGGCAGGGGACACATTGTCGGCGTCCTTGGACCTCCCCAGAGCGTTGAGCAGACCACGCAGACGGTCGCGCACAACAGGAGGCTCAGTCGCCGACGCACGCACTATCCGCTCGAGTCTGATGACTCCATCCTCGCTCAAACTGTTCACACGGTCCACGGCTACCAAAGCGGGCGTCTCAACCACACGATCCCAGTCACGCAGCACCTCCAACAAAGCAATCTCAGCAGCATTCAGGCATTCGTCGCGACGTCGAGGACTCCCGGCGCGGCTCACAAACTTGACGCCAGGAGTGACTCGTGGCGCACGCATTGGCACAGCGATGGTTTCGACTCGGGGGACCTGAGTGGATAGCCCCAATCTCAGTGCAGCACTTAGCCCAGCAGGCCCGGTACCAGGCTCGCCAACGATCGCGTTCGCAAGCATGTCAGCTCTAGGAGGTGCCATCCCCAGTCTCGTAGACGACCCCCTCCAATAGAGTCCCCGCCGAATCCGTCTGAGTTCTCCCGACTCCGACAAACGCGACAAGGCCTTAGCGACAGCGTCCGGCGACCCATCAAAGTCCTCCGGACTCCAAAAACGGTCGTGCGAACGCAGCACCCGAGACCGCACATCCGAAGCCACACTTGTTCCGCTCATAGTCAGCATCATACCCTGATGTGTCGTCAAAGCGATACGCAAAGTTGACACAATTCCATGATGGCCGCCGCGCACCACAGACATTGGGGGGTCTGGGGATACTCAACACCGAAGGGGGGAGGTAGGTCGATCCGAAGGCCGACCACGCGGCCGACCCAACCGCTAGCTATTCGCTCGGTCCTCATTCGAGGATGGCTAGAAGCGATCGGTCCAGTCAAATGCCGTCAAGGCCCGTTGGCGAGCGCCTTGGCAGCCTCGGTAGCGGGTTGAGCACCCCCGAAGCGGCACTCGCAGAATTTGCTACCTGCCGGTGCAGTTCGTCGGCAATGCAAACAGGTGAACTCGGGCTCACCCGCGTCCACGACCTCCTGAAGAAGCCGGTCTCGGTCGGGTAGGGAGGAATTGGCGGCGTTGCGGACGGCTTCGACGCGCACCGTGCCATCCGGATCCTTCAGCAGTTCGAGAAGCGTCGGGTTTGGCGTACCGTCGATCAGCCAGGGAGCGAAGCGGGCAACGACTCGGCGCAGCATTGGGTTTGGCGACGTACTCCAGTGCGGTTCGAAGTCGTCCTGTTCAAGCCCTGCGGTCGACGAGATCAGCGGCCGTGTATTCGGGCACGACACGCTTGTGAGGTCGTCGACTGCCGGGGAGCACTTGGATACCGGCTCTTCTCATCAGTAGTTCCACGGCGTTATGGCCGACGGTGATCCCATAGCCCATCGTCAGTTCGGCGTGGACCCTCGGCGCTCCGTAAGTGCCCCGAGAGGCAGTGTGGACCTGGCGGATCATGTCGGTCAACCAGGCGTGACGGATCGACCGGGCCGACGGCGGCCGGTTCCGCCACCCATAGAAGCCCGACTCGGACACCTCCAACACCCTGGCCGCGGTCTGCACCGGGAGACCCTCCGAAGCGATCACCGAGATCGCCTCGAACCGTCTTTGGGGACACCACCTGAGCCTTCAACAACTCACTAGCCCGACGGACCACCGCCAGCTCATCCTCCAACTGGGCTATCCGCCGGCGAGCCGCTCTCAGTTCAGCCTGCTCCAGACTGCTCAGACCCGCTGCCTCACCCCGGTCGACGGCGTCTTGTCGCCGCCAGTTGTAGACCGTCTGAGCCGACACTCCAAGGTCGTCGGCGACCGAAGCCACCGACCTCCCAGAAGCGACCAGGTCGAGGACCCTACGACGGAACTCAGACGGATATCTCTTAGGCATGTTCAGACCCTCCTTCAAAGGTCAGAGCACACCAGATTCAAATATCCCGACTCCGGAAAACCCGGGGAACATCACTGCCTACGTAAAACCCGGGGAGGTTCACACGAAAGGACGCGAAACTAAAGGGTTGACAGTGGAGCGGCTAAGCCATAGGGTGGCGCTGGGTCGGATTTGGGATCGACACCAGGAGTTCTCAGTGAGTAACAACCTCACGCGTACTAGTCGCAGGGATGGCGAGTACACCTGATAGCGGCGACGACTTGGTGGTTGGGTGGTCGAGTGGGCGCGTGCCTCTTGGGGTTTCCAAGGGGCTGGGAGCGGTAGTTGGCGCGCATTGGCGGAAGGCTGGCGTCGCGTGCGCTCTAGTCCTTCTGGTCGCATGCGCCGGATCCAGCCCTGGGACAACCTCCCAGCCAAGTACCGCCTCGACAGCAGTCGGTTCGGGTGTTGATCGCTTTGACACATTCACGTTGATCACCCCGAGCGAGATTCTTCCGGAGTCCGGTGGGGCACACAGGGCCTTTATTGAGGAGGCAGTGACAATCGCGGTTGTCAATGAGTACCGCTTTACCGAAGCCTCCGCATTGTTCCACAAGGAGGTCTTCGCAGACGGTGAAGTGACGAGAGCGGAATACGAACGGTCGAAGTTCGCGTCAGCCGACTGCCTTCGGGAACTCGGTCACACAGTCCTTGGACCGATCGAGTTCGGACCTGACACTGGCCGGCTTGTGTTCGTCGGAGGCGATCCCCGCGACTACCTCCATTGGTTGATAGTGGAGCCTGGGGATACAGCCTCGGATGATGGAATGCTCTGCCAAGAACTCTGGGACTTCACCGTCAGCCACGTCTGGCTGTCCATTCACACCCCGACCGAGTTGGAGAGGCAGCTATGGCTCACAGCTGCGTGGGACTGCGCAAGAGACAAGGACCTTCCCCTATCCGATCCGCCCACAGAACGGGAGGCTGCCGACGCTGTGGCCTTCGGATGTGAGCCATGGCATGCGCTTCCTCCCCGGTAGGCGTGTGCGCAGAGCAGAGCCCACCGGAAGTGGACGGGACCGATCACCGGTGACCGATGTTCCCATGAATGGGCTTCTTGAGTCTGCCTCATTCCGCACTGGCGTGAAAGTGTTCAGAGTCGCTACCCATGTCAGCGCGAACCTTTCTCACTGCGTCATGTAGCTTGCCCACTATGTCGCGACGTGGATTGGCGCTTCTGGTGATTGTCCTGCTCCTGCTTATCGTGCCGACCGCTCTGTTGGCGTGGCTACGGCTGCGGACCGAGGATCGTCTGGCCGAACTGGAGCCTTACCCGGTTCCAATAGTGCTTTCTGCTGGCGAGGTGCTTGTGGATGGTGGCCAGCAGGTCGTGTTGAGTGTTGTGTGGGGTGAGCCGGTAGTGGTGGTGGCTCCTTCGTGGGTGGGGACTGTCACCGGTGTTTTTGTGGCTCCGGGCGATGTGGTGTCGTCGGGTGACCGATTGTTGGTGGTTGATGGTGTGACTCGGGTGGCTGCTGGCACTGACTTTCCGTTTTGGCGGTTTTTGGCGAATGGTGCGGTTGGCGATGACGTGGTCCAGTTGCAGCGGCTTCTGTCTGGTCTGGGCTTCTATGAAGGCACCGATGATGGCACGTTCGGTATGGACCTGGTCGAGGCAGTGAACGCCTTTGGTGCGACTCTTGGCGTCCGGAGTCCGGGTGGGGTGTTTGATCCGGGTTGGGTTGTCTGGCTGCCTGTCGAACCGTTCGAGGTCGTCTCTGTGGATGTGCGGGTGGGTGGTCCAGCATCAGGGCCGGGGTCGGTCTTGTTGGCTGGTCCGGCGGCGCTCGCTGCGGTGAGTGTGATGTCTCCGGAGGGGCGGAGCCTGGTGTTGGATGGCGCATGGCTGCTCCAGATAGGCACCATCGATCTGGCCTTGACCGATGGTGTCTTCACTGCTGATGCGCTCGCCGACCTGGAGGTGGCGGCGGCGGCCGCTGAGGGGTCCGAGCTGTTCGGTTGGGCACGGTGGGCAGCACCAGAGAGGGTGTTGGAGGTTCCGTCGACTGCGGTTATGTCGAAACCGTCGGGTGGATTGTGTGTGTGGGTTCCCGATGGATCCTCCTATACGGCTAGGGCGGTAACAGCGGGCGGGGGCCGGGTGGCCAGGGTGGAGATCACCTCGGGTCTGCAGGCGGGCGATCAAATTCTAGCGAACCCGCGTGAGATCCTCGACACTCCGACATGCCCCTAGCCCTCGATTATGTTTCGATGCGGTACGGGCCGGATCGGCTCGTCCTGGATCGCATCGACTTCGAGGTTGCGGATGGTGAATCGGTGGCAGTGATGGGGCCTTCAGGGTCGGGGAAGACGACACTGATCTCGGTCCTGGGATTGCTCATCGAACCGACTTCAGGACAAGTGCTCATCGATGGTGAACCCGCGCCAAGTAGGGAGAGCCTGCGCCATCAAGTACGGGCCGGAATGTTTGGATGGGTGCTGCAAACGGTCAACGTGTTCTCCCGGCGCACCGCCCTGGACAATGTCGTTGTGCCGCTCCTCGCCGCCGGACACAGCCGAGGTGAGGCCGAAACACTTGGTGTTGAATCGTTGGAACGGGTCGGACTCGGAGCCATGGTCGAAAAGCCGGCCCGGCTGCTCTCGGGTGGTGAGGTGCAGCGGGTGTGCATCGCCCGGGCATTAGCTCACCGACCCCGGTTCCTGCTCGCCGACGAGCCCACCGGACAACTCGACCATGCCACCTCGATCGAAGTCCTCAACGCCCTCAAGGACCTACTGGCCGATGCTGGATCCTCACTGGTAGTGGTCACCCACGACCCCGAAGTCGCCTCCGTATGTGCACGTACCGTCGAGCTGGTCGACGCCCGCCCGAGGCCACGATGAACCAGTGGCGCCTCCACACGCTCACGGGCGAGGTCGTCCGAAACCTCACTGCATCGTGGTCCCGTCTCATCGCCATCGTCGCCCTCGTCGCTGGTCTTGTTGGTGCTCTCACCTGGAGCGAACTCACCGCCACCGATGACATCCTTACCTACCACCGTGACGTGACCACCGCTGGAGGCAACGTCATTGTGGCCAGCCACCCCCAACGACTACCAGCAGAACGATGCGAACCAATCGCCCAACACCCCGCCATCATCGCTGCAGGAAGCGCCGAAACAGCACCGGTCAGCGACACCAACATCTCGCCAGGCACCTTCTTCCAAATCCAACAAGCCAGCCCCGGAGCCCTCCAGGTCTGGGGAGCCGGCCCCGGTGTTGAAACAGCCCTCGCCCATGGGCTCGTCATCGGAAGTGCCACAGCAGACGAACTCGGCCTTGCAGACGGCAACTATCTGGGTATTGAAGGCCAGTCACCACTACCTGTCTACGTGGTAGATGTCGAACGACGGAGCCCCCAAACACAACGGTCCATCATCAAAACCACCGTACCCGCAGGCCGCCTCGCTGCCTGCTGGGTCGAAACCAGACCCGGATCCATCATCGGAGGCGAAATCCTCCTCGCAGACATCTACGCCGACACCGGCGACGAACTCTCCATCAACCGGTGGATGCGGCTCGGCGAGTTCGCCAGAGACCCAGTAGCCGAACTAGCCAACCGGCCCCAAACCCAAGCCTGGCTAGTCGCAGGTGCAATCATCACGCTCCTCTTCTGGCTTGACCTCTGGTTCCGAAGAAGCAGCCTCAGCCTCTACCGAATCCTCGGAACCACACGCACCAGCCTCCTCTACCAAGCCCAACTCGAAACCATTCTCGTAGTCACCGTCGCCGCGCTACTCGGCTACCTCTGGGCTACCACTGCACACCACGCGACCACACTCACCAATGCCAGCACCGACCAACTCCTCATCGCTGCCCGCACCACCCTCTCCACCATCCTCATCCCCATCACCCTCGCACCCCTACCAGCCCTCCTCACCGGAGGACGCAACGGACTCCTCAACCAACTCAAAGACCGGTAGAGCTTTGATCAGAGAAGCCCGAGGCTCCCCTCAGCTGAGTGTTGATGTGAATCGCCCCGGGTTTTGTAGAGGCTTTGATGTTCCCCCGGTTTCGTGGAGTCAGCTTGCTTGATTCTGGAGTGCGGGTGGGTGGTTGTCGTGATGGATTCTCTCGTATTCGATGGGGGTGCGCATCCCGAGGGCGGATTGGCGCCGCTGACGGTTGTGGAACATCTCGAGGTACTCGAAGATGGCGTTGGCGAGCTCGATGCGGGTTCGCCAACGTTGCCTGTCGAGTAGTTCGACTTGCATTCGAGCCCAAAACGATTCGGCCACGGCATTATCGAAGCAGTCGCCGACTGATCCCATCGAGGGGATCAGCCCGGATTCTCGTGCTCGGCGGGTGAACGCCCAAGAGGTGAACTGCGTGCCCTGGTCGGAATGGATCACGGTTCCGTCGGGTCGCCGGTTGTCGATCGCCATACCGAGAGCGGAAGTGACCAGCCCGGATGTGGGAGGCGAGTCGATCGACCAGCCCACCACCCGGCGGGAGAACACGTCCAAGACGACAGCGCAGTAGATCTTGCCCTCGCGGGTTCGGTGTTCGGTGATGTCGGTGACCCACAGCCGATCCGGCTCGCTTCGGGCGAAGTTCCGGTCAACCAGATCGGCTGTCGTGTATTCGGGGGCGACTCGTCTCTGTGGGCGTCGACTCCCGGGAAGCCCTTGTAATCCCGCTCTCTGCATGAGCATGGCCACCGCGTTGTGACCCACCGTTATCCCATAGCCCATTGTCAGTTCGGCGTGGACTCGGGGAGCGCCGTAGGTGCCTCGTGATGCGGTGTGGATCTGACGGATCATGTCGGTCAGCCAGACGTGACGGATCGACCTCGCCGACGGCGGCCGCTGTTTCCAGTCATAGAACCCTGACTCGGACACCTCCAAGATCCTGGCGGCGGTCTGGACCGGCAGACCCTCCGAGGCGATCACCGAGATCGCCTCGAACCGTCTTTTGGGGACACCACCTGAGCCTTCAACAGCTCATTCGCCCGGCGGGTCACCGCCAGCTCGTTCTCCAACTCGATGATCCGCCGGCGAGCAGCCTTCAACTCGGCGTGCTCGACCGAGGACAGTCCGGGTGTCTCACCTCGGTCGATCTGATCCTGTTTCCGCCATGTGTAGATCGTCTGAGCGGACAAATCGAGATCCTCGGCGACCGCTGCCACCGTTCTCCCGGAAGCGACCAGGTCGAGAACTCGGCGACGGAACTCAGACGGATATCTCCTCGGCATGTCAGACCCTCCTCAACGGGTCAGGGCACACCAGATTCAAATATCCCGACTCCGGAAAACCCGGGGAACATCAAGACGGACCACCATCCAAACTGGCGAGTCAACCGTCACCGCCGACATCCTCGCCGTCTCACCCTCAGCCCTCCACGTCCTCGGCGTTGAACTCAGCAGCGGCCGCCTCTACGACACCTTCCACACCACCCACGCACCAAACGTCGCCATTCTCGGCGAGGGCGCAGCAAGAAGACTCGGAATCAGCCACACTGACGGGACCGCATCCATCACCATCAACAGCCGTCCTTATACGGTTATCGGAATAGCCGCCACAGTCACTCGGCGGCCCGCCTACACCGGGATGATCCTGATACCACTCACCGACGAACCAAGATCACCTGCAGAAGCCAACCTCGAAGAACTACTGATCGAAACCGCTCCCGGCGCAGCATCCGTCGTCGCCTCACAGGCAGCAGTAGCCATCAGCCCCCACACACCCGACCAGTTCACCATCACCGCACCACCCGACGCCTCAACATTCAGACAAGGAATCGAGACAACCCTCCGATCAACCCTCCTAGCTCTCGGCGGCGTCATCCTGATCATCGGACTACTCGGTATCGCCAACGCCACCTTTGTCTCCGTCCTCGAACGAACCAACGAAATCGGAATCCGCAGAGCCATCGGAGCAAGACCACTCCACATATCCCTCCAAGTCCTCACCGAATCCGGCATAACAGGAGGCATCGGAGGACTCATCGGCACCAGCCTCGCCATCACCACACTCGTCGCACTATCCGCCACCAACGGATGGACACCCACCCTCACCGCAACACTTCTCCCACTCGGCCCAGCCCTCGGAGCAATCACAGGCTGCCTCGCCGGAATCCCACCAGCACGCCGAGCAACCCGAATCCAACCCACACAAGCACTACGCCTCTAACCACCTGTAACCCGAACTTGAACTCAACCGCTTCCTTGCAACCAAACGTCCGATAACGAGCCGTCACACCTCAGCATCAGGTCGCGGAAAACCCAAGCAATTGCGGGCCAAACGGCATACGTCGATACCAGCCAATACCCACACTTTCAGGTTTAGGTCCCTGACGGGTCCTGGCGGTCAAGGTCCTCATAGCCCCTGGACTCTGCGCAGGCGTCGCACAGGGTCTGGTACCAGCCTCGATTGGACCTGAGCCGGCCGGGAGTTCCGCAGAGTTCGCAAGTCTGGGCTGACCGGGTTTCGGCCTCGTCGATGAGGTTGTCTCCATCTGGATGGTTGCCTGACCAGTAGAAGCGGAGGGTCCCGTACTTCTCCTTGATCTGGTGTACCTCATAGTCGGGCTCGAGAGCGTTGAGGCACTGTTCCAGGTTGGCGAGTATCGGATACCAGCCCGGTCCGCAGTCGATCCACCGGCCCCATCCGTCCGGTATCCGCTCAAGAAGGGAACGAAGCTGCTGTTCGTATTCTCCGGCGCCCTCGGGGACGTGGACTGCGTTGATCATCCGATCCATGTCG
>CAYNSP010000060.1:0-11088 GCA_964400035.1 uncultured Acidimicrobiaceae bacterium
AACCGCCGTGGCCAGACGCCCGAGCGTCTTGCCGCTGGCATCGACGAGGAACCAATCGCCGGTCTTTGACCAGTAGATCACCTCTATGTCTTCCAGGGCACGTGCAACCTGGAGACCGGTCAGGATGGAAATGTCGTGTTCGTCGGAAGGACCACCGAACAGCACTGCGGATCGAGTCATGGTTTACGGATAATGGTCGGGCAGATCGTTTTCGTAGAGGACCGCGTCGCCCGGACCCAGGTTCTCCCGGACCCACCCGACGGCATCCTCCCGTGTGTCGACGACGGTAACCGCGGCCCGACCGCTATCAGCACCCCGGGTCAACGCACTCCGGTTGGTCCGGCCCACGATGATGATGTCGTCGACGACGGCCGACGCATGAGCGGCCAGATCATGGTTGGCCTGAGCCTGGATCGGGCCCAGTTCCACCATCCCGGGAGTCACCAGGACCTTCCGACCGCTACCGGTTGCGGCGAGCGTTTCAATGGCCATCCGGGCACCGGCCGGATTCGAGTTGAAGGTGTCGTCGAGGATGTTGAAACCACCACTTGCCGAAATCGATGGAGTGAGGCGGTGCTCGGCGCGGGGCAGGTCTCCAAATCTGGCCGCGATGTCTCCGGTCTCCATTCCCATGGCAAGACAGATTCCGATCGCGACTGCCAGGTTCTGCGGATAGACATCCTCCGGCACCGAGCCGGTCCGGACTCCATCCACCATGACTTCCCCGTCGACGACCCGGACCCGACCACGGTCGCCGGTCCCGACCTCGATGACGCTCATTGTGGAGGATCTTGCCGAAGCCAGGTCGGCCAGGAGGGGATGATCGACACAGATGACACCGACCTCGGACCGGTCGAGGATCTCCGATTTGGCCTCGACGATCCGCTCCTCGGTCTTGAAACGCTCCAGATGGACCGGGCCGATGGAGACGATCGCAGCCACCTTCGGGGTGACCCAGGAACACAGATCGGCGATCTCGCCCTTGCCATAGGTGCCCATCTCGGCGACGAACACCTGGGTTCCGGGAGTCAGGTTCTCATTGATGGCGCGGGCGAGACCCATCCGGTTGTTGAAGGAGGCGGGGGTCGGTACCACCCGCATCGAACCGGAGAGGAGATGGGTGACATAGCCTTTTGTAGTCGTCTTTCCGTAAGAACCGGTGATGGCCACGATTTCCGGCCGGACCGCGGCCAGTTTTCTCCTCGCCTTGTGGACCCATTTGCTCCCGAGCGACCGCTCGATCGGTTTGAGGATCAGTAGGGCCACATCGAGCAGACCCGGACTGACCAGCATGGCGATGGCGAGGACCACGGGAAGATCGTTGATCAGCCCCGCCACCAGAGCACTGCCAAGGATCAGCCCCCATACCACGGCGACCCGAATCAGACGTGGTGTCCATGCCAGCGGGGAGCTAGAACCCCGGATTCCCATCCCGATCGGTTCCAGACCAACGGTGACGGCGACCAGGCCGGCCGACCAGACCGATCCGGTGAAAATGGTGAACAATGTGGCCGCGATCTGGATCGCGACCAGGATCCCGTTGGCGACTCCGCCGAGCCCGACCCAACGATTGCGGAACCTCAGGACCGACCCGGGGATGTAGTGCTCTCGCTGGGCGATCCGGAGCCACCTGAGTCCTGCAGGAAACGTGGCGACCACACATAGGGCGAAGAGAGCGCCGATCATCGGAGAGCGGCTTCCACGGCGGCCCGGAGGTCCTGTGGTCGGGTCAGGGGAAGCATGTGCCCCTCCCCTTCCACGGGCTGTAGTTCAACCGGTAGCCCGGCGCTCAACCGCAGGTCCCTCGCCTCGACGGCGACCTGAAATGGGGCCTCGGTGTCGGCGGTCCCCCAGATCAGGGTCACGTTCTGTTGTATCGAGAGCAGCTGCTCCTCGTAGGACTCGTTCACCACCTTGACGAAGACATCCCGCATCAGACCGGTGGCGGCCCGGTAATCGGCCGATCCCCGGCGTCGCTTCTCCTGTTCGAGACGGTCGTCCGAAACCAGCCCGACCCGATTCAACCAGCGGATCAGCCGGTAGCCGGGGGCTGGCCTGCGTTGAGGGGCCCGTCGGAGAAGCGGGACACCGGTGAGGACCAGATCCCCCACCCGGCCCGGGTACCGGGCAGCAAGACACACCGCAACCCGACCACCGAAGGAGTGTCCAACCAGTACGGGAGGCTCATCGAATTCTGTGAGTATTCCGGCAAGAATGTCGGCGTAGCCGCTGGCGCCGATGACCTCATTGGGCACCGGACTTGCCCCGAAACCGGGCAGATCCGGAGCCAATGCGGGGAGTCCTTCGAGGCTCGGTTTGAAATCGACACCACGTCTACCCCACCCGTGAAGAGCGAGTATGCGGGGTGGCCCTTCACCGAAGACCTCGGCGAAGAGGGTCCCGCCTGCAAATGACCGCAATGCCAAGATCTGTCCTCGATAAGACTGGGAGAAATGCCGAGAATAAAGGGTAGACATCGGGTGACCAGCGAAATCACACCCCCGACCGTGAACGAGGCGATGGCCCGTTTCCGGGCATCGCTGCTCAGACGCGCCTCGGCTGTCGGTTGGGTGATCCTCATCGTGATTGGTGCCCAGGCGGTTCGGACCGAGACATTCGATCAGGTCGAGTTCTTCGTCCCGATGGGAGGTCTGGCCGCGGTCCTCGTCATTTCGTCCGCGATCCGCTGGGATCGTGTCATGGCCACCCCATGGTCGGCGTGGGTGTCGGCCATCTGGCTGCTCTCGATGATCGCCGGGATGACCCTGCTCGGTGCCCGGATCCCGGAGTTGACCGCCACCGCCTTCCCGATTCTCTTCGGCCTGGCCGCCGTGTCGGGACTCCTCCTCGTCTGGTGGGCGCACATCCTGGTGACCTGGGTCTTGTGCGGGTCGATCGCCTGGATGGCGAGCAACGCGGGTCAGTTGATCCCGGGTGGGACCGACCCGATCGCACTGGTCATCACCGTTCTCGTCGTGGCCGCCGCAACAGCCCTGGTCGGGTTCGAGTTCGAGAAGGAGGCCGTGGTCTCCCTGGAGAAGGAGAACAAGCTGGAGCAGCAGCGACTCGACTTCGAACGGCTGTATGCGGTCAGTGCCACACTGGCCCGTGCTGAATCCCTTGCCGAGATCGTCCCCCATCTGGTCGGGACGATCTGCAAGTACCTGGATGCCCAGGTGGGGGTCGTCCTCCTCAACGACTCCGACCTCAACCGTCTCACCGTGATGAGCCCGATTTGGGTGAACGGGTACCCGCTCGACACCGACGAGATCACGGTCGACATCAACACGCCGAGCGTGGTCTCGATGACCTACCGGGCCGCCAAACCGATCTACGTGAAGCGGGTCGATGAAGGTGCGGACGCCCACGTCCTGCTCAAAGAGCTGGGTCTCAAGCAGGCCCTGGTCGCCCCCCTCAAGGTGGAATCGATGCGTGTCGGGGTAATCGTGGTCGGTGACCCCTATGACGGGGAGTTCACCGAAGAGCAACTGGAACAGCTCGGATCCTTGGCAGCACCGGCCGGTCTGGTCCTTTCCCAGATAGGACGTTACGAGGCACAGGCCGAGATGACCCGTCGTCTCGAAGAGGTGGCCCAGATGAAGACCGACTTCGTGTCGACGGTCAGTCACGAGCTACGCAGCCCGCTGACCTCGATCATCGGATCGCTGGACACGGTGAACCGCCCCGAACTGGCTCCGCCGGAACCGACCTCACAGCAGCTGCTGATGAGTGCCCGACGTCAGGCGGGACGTCTCCAACGTCTCATCGAAGACCTCCTCGTGGTCTCGAGAATCGATCGCGGTGCCATACCGGTCGAACTCGAACCTCTCGCCCTCAAAGAAGTGTTCGACGAGGTCAACCGGGTCCTGTCGGTAGAGCCGACCATCACCATCGATCCCCCCGACATCACCGTGGACGCCGACCGCGACCATCTGTCCCGAATACTCATCAACCTGGTCGAGAACGCTTCGAAGTACGCACCCGACAGCAGCATCGAGATCTACGCCTGGGAACGTGGCACCAGAGGCTTCATCGGCGTCGTCGACCACGGTCCGGGGATTCCGCCCGAGCACCGCGAGCGTATCTTCGAGCGGTTCACCCAGCTCGATCAGTCCGATACCCGCTCCAGGGGCGGCACCGGGCTCGGGCTCTCCATCGTGAAGAGCCTGGTGGAAGTGATGCACGGGTCGGTGCGGGTCGAGGACACCGAGGGTGGCGGTGCGACCTTCATCGTCGAACTCCCCCTCTCGACAAGAGTCCGGGCCTGAAGACCGCCGGGTTCAGTCCTTCGCCGGACCGGCGGCCACCGCATGGAAACCGCCGTCGACATGGACGATCTCGCCTGTCGTCATCTTCGCCCAGTCACTGAGGAGGACACAGACCATCCGGGCAACAGGGTCGGGATCGCCGGTGTCCCAGGCAAGGGGCGAACGCTCCTTCCAGACCTCGTCGAAGCGGTCGAAGCCGGGGATCGACTTGGCTGCGACCGTCCCCAGGGGGCCTGCGGAGACCGCATTCACCCTGATCCCGTACTGGCCGAGATCACGCGCCAGATATCGGGTGACACTTTGCAGTGCCGATTTGGCGACTCCCATCCAGTCGTAGGCCGGCCAGGCCTGGGTGTTGTCGAAGTCCATGGCGACCAATGCCCCACCACCCGCCGCCTGCATCAGAGGTAAGAGGGCGACCGCAAGCGTCTTGTAGGAGAAGGCGGAGGTCACGAAAGCGGTCTGGGCCGATTCGACCGGCGTGTTGAGGAAGTTTCCGCCGAGTGCGTCACCGGGGGCGAAGGCAATCGCATGGAGAGCCCCGTCGATCTTGCCCCAGCGACCGGTGAGGTCGTTCACCAGGTTCTCCACGTGAGACGGATCGTTGATGTCGAGCTCGAGGACATCACAAGGCTGCGGAAGTCTCTGTGCTGCCCGTTCGGTGAGACGTAGTCCCCTACCGAAACCGGTGATGACTATCTCGGCGCCCTCCTCCTGGGCGATGCGGGCGGTGTGCCATGCGATCGAGTCGTCGGTGAGGACACCGGTAACCAACAGTTTCTTGTCACTGAGCAGCATCAGAAGTTCACTCCAAACGTGGCTATGCCCCGCAGACCGAGGCCCATGGCAAAGAGTAGAAGAAGTCCATAGGCGAGGGCGGGACGCTTCCGGAATTGGGCCCGGTAGATGTATGCGAACGAGAAGGTGAAGGCGATCACGAACCCGTAGAAGGTGTGTTGGTCGCCCGGGTCGAGTTCGGTGGTGGAGAGGAGGGCGACCCCCAATCCGACCTGGGCGAGCATGAGGCCGATGGCTACTCCCATCGCCGGAAAGAAGGCCCGTGGGAGCCCCTCCCTCCTCGAGAGGATCAGCCCCCATACCCCGACCAGACCACAGGCACCTGCGGCAACCCAGCCGAGGTTCGTGTGTATGGCACTCACGGTCGGCGAGGATAGGTGTGTCTACCGTGGACACATGGATCGGATCGCAGTGGTGGGGACCTCCGGGACGGGGAAGTCGACGCTGGCCAGAAGGATCGGAGAACTCCTCGACCTTCCCGTGGTCGAGTTGGATGCCCTCCATCACCTCCCCGGATGGCAGACTCGCCCCGACGAAGACTTCCGCGCCATGGTGGCTGCCGCTACGGGAGGTGACAGTTGGGTGTGCGATGGCAACTACTCGAAGGCCCGTGATGTGATCTGGCCGCGCTGTCAGATGGTGATATGGCTGGACTACCCCCGCTGGCTGGCGATGAACCGTGTCGTACGTCGGACGATCAGGAGGACGGTTACACGCCAGGAGTTGTGGAACGGGAACCGTGAGCCGCTATCCAACCTCTGGCGTCTCGACCCCCAGAGGTCGATCATCGCCTGGACCTGGACCACCCACAACCGTCGCAGAGAGGAACTCGAACGGGAGATCAACGATCCGCGCTGGTCACATATCGAGTTCCGTCGACTGACCCACCCATCTCAGGTGGAGGCACTGCTTTCAGAGCTTGCCGATCACTAACCGGGACCTGCGGGGAGAATGGAACCAACCCCGCCATGTGAGGTCATCTTGAAACTGATAAAGCTGCTCCCCTTGATCATCGTCTTGGGAGCCTGCGCCACCATGGAAGCCACCACCACGACTCTTGCGCCGGAACCTGCGATCAAGGCAAGGGCCAGCCAGATAACCACCGACGCCGGTGTCGTCGAACTCGAGGATGGCGTTTACGTCGGGTACCTGCGCTGGGTGACCGGGGAGGGCTTGACCGGTGGGCGGGAAGTCCAGTTCGATCTGGCCGCATGGTTCTCCGGAGACGAAGCTGATGCCGCGGCATCGGAAGACAACACGGATGCTGCACCAGCCGGCTACTACATCCGCAATCTGGATCCGTCGGAGCTGGTACTCCCGGTTGCCGATGAAGTCACAGTCACCTCGGTCTGGTATCGCCACGACGGGGAACGAATCGAAGAGTCACCCATCTCCTTCGAGGAGCTGGCCGGAGTCTGGGAGAACCCTTCGGCCAACAACGATCTGATGGCTCGACTACGAAACTCGCCGTGGTGGATCGAGATCGTTGATGGAAGGGTTGTGGCTTTCGGGGAGCAGCTCCACCCCTGACCGACTCAGCTCTCCATCAAGAGGTCGGAGTACTGGTCCCTGACCACCTTCTTGTCGAACTTGCCGGTGCCGGTCTTGGGGATGGCATCGATAAAGACGATCCGGTCAGGTAGCCACCACGACGCAACCCGATCCTTGAGGAAGTCGAGCAGTTCCTCCTCGGTGACTTCGGAGGCCTTGACCACGAAGGCAGCCGGACGCTCCTGCCACTTGAGGTGTTTCAGACCCACGACGGTGGCTTCGGCAACCGCGGGGTGAGCCATCAGGGCATTCTCGAGATCGAGACTGGAGATCCACTCCCCACCTGACTTGATCACATCCTTCGCCCGGTCGGTGATCTTGATGTACCCCTCCGGGGTGATCTTGCAGACATCACCGGTACGCAACCACCCGTCTTCGAAAGATTGAGCGGTGCGGTCATCCTTGTAGTACTCCGCAGCGATCCAGGGTCCCCGAATCAGCAACTCGCCAAATGCTTCACCGTCGTGGGGCAGCTCCTCCCCCACCTCGTCCACGATCTTCACTTGAAGTCCCATCACCGGAATCCCGGCCGTCTCGAGACGGTCCAGCTGGTCCTGGAGATCCCACTCCTCCATATGAGGTTTGAGGATCGAAGTGGACGCCACCGGGTTGGTCTCGGTCATCCCCCAACCCTGGATGACACGGATCCCGCGTTCATTCCAGAACCATTCGATCATCGCCCTGGGCACCGCCGAACCACCACAGAGGAAGGCCCGGATGCTCGACACGTCGATCTGCGGGTTGGCGTCGAGGTATTGCTTCACCCCCAACCACACCGTCGGAACCCCGGCCGAAAAGGTCACCTTCTCACCGACGAACAAACGCACCAATCCTTCCGGTGTCAGGTCCGGTCCCGGATAAGTGAGCTTCGCCCCTTTGGCCACGGCCATATACGGATAGCCCCAGGCGGCGGCATGGAACATCGGCACCACCGGGAGGACATTGTCGGTCGGTTCCATGGCGAAGCTGGCCAGGTTGGAGATGGTGTGGACGTAGGTCGAACGCTGGGTATAGGCAACCCCCTTGGGGTTCCCTGTGGTCCCCGAGCTGTAGCAGAGCATCATCGGAGATCTCTCGTCGAGGATCGGCCAGCTCCCATGCTCGGGAGCGTCTGAGATCAGATCCTCGTATGCGATCGAACCGGGGAGGTCGGGGCTCGCCGACGGACCCATCACCACCCAATGCTCGACCGTCTCCATCCGGTCAGCCAACGGAGCGACCAGAGGTACCAGATCGGGATCTACGAACAACGCCCGATCGCCAGCATGGTTGGCGATGTAGACGATCTGGTCCGGGAACAACCTCAGGTTGATGGTGTGGAGGATCCGCCCGGTGTTGGCGGTTGCCCAATACAGCTCGTGATGCCTCTGGTTGTTCCACGCGAACGATGCAACCGCATCTCCGGCGTCGATCCCGAGCTGGCCCAAGGCGGTGGCCAGCTTGCGAACCCTGGCGTCGGTCTCAGCGTATGTGTGCCTCACCACCGACCGGTCGGCTTCGACCGAGACGATCTCCTGGTCGGGGTGAATCCACACCGCATGGTCGTACAGGGTGGAGAGGAGGAGCGGGAAGTCCTGCATATGGGCCATGCCGCCAGCGTAGTTATGGCATGCCCCCCGGGCGGCCCGAAACGCGAGGAACCCCGAGGGAGCATCGGCCGAAGCCTCAACCCTCTCGGGGTTCTCGATCCGTCTTCGTCGGGCCGGGGACCCAACTCCGAGCGGTTTGCCATCTGACCGAAGTCAGTCGGCTTCGCCATCTGACCGAAGTCAGGTGGCGGAGCGATCCGAAGATCGCTGCTTCCCGTTGCCGGGAAGAGGTGCAGACCTTGCGGTCTGCGATGTCTCCGAACCGGTCGACGATCCCGAAGGATCCCCGCCGCCTCGGCGACTATCCGATCCACCTCCGGTTTCCCGAATGCGGTTCGGTGGGGCCTTCCTTTCGGTCTCCCGATTCTCCGGCCCTATTCGATCCCACAGTTTCCCGTGGCCTCGAATCCGTCTCCGAGTTTCCCCGGCGACGTGGCGGGAAAGGTAGACCATCACCCGGGAGAGCACAAGTTGAGGTGCTGATTGTTTTTCGCGACCTTTGTTTCAGTTTTCGCGCTTCCTCGGACCGGTCTGATCAGACGGTCAAGTGTCGATCGGTTCCAGAACCAGGACCGGGATCTGACGTGACGTCCGGGTCTGATATTCGTCGTAGTCAGGCCAGACCTCCACAGCCCGCTGCCACCAGATCTCCCGCTCTTCGCCACTCACCTCTCGGGCCCTGAACATTCCCTTGAACGGTCCGTCCTGGAGCTCGACCACCGGGTTCGCGATGAGGTTGTGATACCACTGCGGGTTCCGGGGAGCACCCCCACGTGAGGCGATCGCGGCGTACTGCCCCTCGTACTCGACCCGCATCAGTGGCGTCTTTCGGAGTCCACCGGTTCGGGCACCAATACTGGTTACGACCACCACCGGTTTGCCTTTGAGTGTCGTCGCTTCGGTGCCGCCCGAGCTCTCGTAGAGCTCGGCCTGTTGTCGTGCCCAATCCGATGGACTGGGGATATAGGTTCCTTCAAGTGGCATGTCTCGAAGGGTAAACGCGAGAAACCCCGAGAAAGCCTTGGCCGAAGCCGCAGCCCTCTCGGGGCTCCCATGGCCATCTCGCTGGGAAAGCGGGCCCCCAGTCGAGGTGGCCGGTTGAAGCGACCGAAGTCGCTTCAACACCGTTTCGAGGTTGCCCTCGACCCGGCAACCGCGAAAGTAGGAGGGTTGACGCTGGTCGTCAACACGTACGGTCCCATTGTTTTCGCGGCCTAGAAGCGCTTTTCGCGAATCCAGAATCTGTCCGGGTCGATTCCTATGATCGCCGTATGGCGTATCAGGCAGAGCCAACTGTCATCGCTCTTGAGACCCTCTCCCCCAGCCGGGCCGGGGACTTCAAGACGTGTCCCCAGCTCTTCAAGTTCCGGGCGATCGACCGTATCCCCGAACCGACATCGGTCCACCAGGCCCGCGGGACCACCGCTCATCTGGCCCTGCAACGGCTATTCGACGACCCGGCCGAGCATCGCACCCCCGATCGGTTGTTCGATCTGTTCCGCCAGGCCTGGACCGAGATACGAGGAGAGGAGGAGTTCGGCGAGCTGTTCGAATCCGTCGAGGCGGAACGACAGTGGGGCATCGAATCACTCGATTTGCTCGCCAACTACTTCACCCTCGAAGATCCAACGAGCTTCGATCCTGCGGAACGGGAACTCGACCTGCTCGAGGATCTCGATGGGATCGTGATCCGGGGCATCCTCGATCGGATGGACCGGGACGAGGCAGGGCGTCTGATCATCACCGACTACAAGACCGGTAAGGCGCCACCCGAGCAGTACTCGATGCCCGCCTTCTTCGCCCTCAAGATCTACGCCCTGCTGATCAGGAACAAGCTGGGCGAGACCCCGGCTGAGGTGAGACTCCTCTATCTCAACGGGCCGACCCTCTACCGCCTTCCCATCGATGATCGCCAATTGGACGCGATGCACACCCAGCTGCAGGCGATCTGGACCGCGATCAACCGTGCTCTCGAGACCGAGACCTTCCCACCCAGGACGGGGCCGCTTTGCGACTGGTGCGCATACAAGGAGATCTGCCCGGCCTTCTCCGCCGGTCTGTAGACCGGGGATCGATCAGGGGAACACGCCCCGGACCAGCTTGGCGTCGGCGACCCTTCGGATCGCCTTGATCAATGCCGCGGTCCGCATATCCACGTTCTCGTTGATCGAGATGGAGTACACGTCATCGAACGCACTGGTCATGATCTCCCTCAGCCGGGCCACCACCTCGTTCTCACTCCAGAAGTACTTCTGGACGTCCTGGACCCACTCGAAGTAGGAAACGGTGACACCGCCGGCGTTGGCCAGGATGTCGGGAATGATCATTATCCCGCGGTCCCGGAGGATGTCATCTGCTTCAAGGGTGGTCGGGTTGTTGGCCCCTTCGATAACCAGCTTCGCCTTGACCTCGTGGGCATTGTCCTTGTGTAGAACTCCCTGCACAGCGGCAGGGACCAGCACATCGACATCCAAGCCGAACACCGCGTCACTGGGCAGATGGTCGGCGTCGGGGTAGCCCTCGAGAAGCTTGTGCTCCGAAACCCATTTGACCAGTGCTTCGATGTCGAGCCCCTCGGGGTTGTACACCGAACCGGAGATGTCCGAGACGGCAACCACCCTCAACCCCATCTGTTGACCGGCGATCGCGGCATACATGCCCACATTTCCGAACCCATGAACTGCGACGGTCGCCCCGTCCGGGTTGAAGCCGGCGATACGCGCCGCCTGGGGCACCAGGAACATGAGGCCACGACCCGTTGCCTCCCTGCGGGCGACACTCCCGCCGAGTGCTGGAGGCTTGCCGGTGACCACGGCCGGTACGGCATGACCAACGTGCTGCGAATAAGTGTCCATCAGCCAGGCCATCACCTGCGCGTTGGT
>CAYNSP010000061.1:0-9450 GCA_964400035.1 uncultured Acidimicrobiaceae bacterium
GGCCGACGGCTGCTGAGTGTCAACCGGGGCGGCCGAGGTCGAATCGGTCGCGGGTGTGGGTGTAGCGGTTTCCCGCCAGGCGGCCAACAGCACGTAATTGGTCCGAGTTGATCCTCGTCCCATCGAGGATCTCAGGTTGGACATGGACCGCCACAACCTGGCCGAAGACCAGTCGACTCTTGTTCCCGGGTAGGTCCATGGCGTCGATCACACGGCACTCGAGGTTGGCCGGGGACTCCGCCACCATCGGGGCATTGACATAGGTCCCCATCACCGGGGTGAGACCGGCTTCGGCGAACTCGTCGATCTCCGCTTCGAAACTGGCCGAGGTGACGTTCATTGCTTCGGCCACGGCCTCCGAGACAATGTTGACAGTGAATCCCCCGGTGTCCTCGGCAAATGCCACCGAGTCTTTGGGGCGATCCCCCCTCCGCCCGCCTGAGAAGATGACGATTGGGGGGTCGGTCGAGATCAGATTGAAGAACGAGTAGGGGGCAAGGTTGTACGTCCCGTCAGTCCGGATCGTCCCGATCCATCCGATGGGTCTCGGGACCACCAACCCGGAGAGCAGTTTGTACATGTCGGTCTCACCGGCCTCACCGGCTGCGAACACGACCTTGGCGGTCATCCCAACATGACCTGACGGAGGTGGTCGAGGCGGATCGCACCCGCGCCGAGCATCCGACTGTGGAAGTCCCTCCGGTCGTAGCCGGGCTGTCTCGATGCAGCATCGCGGATAGCCAGGATCTCGCGCTCCCCCACCTTGTAGGAGATGGCCTGACCCCACCATCCGAGATATCTCTTGACCTCCGATTCAGCTATGTCCCGTGGTTGGAGGGCGATCTTCTCCATGTAATCGCAGGCCTCCTCATAGCCCCAGGTGTTCCCGGCGTGAAGGGGGGCATGGTCGGGGATCTTCAGTTCGAGATGACACCCGATGTCAACCACCACACGACAGGCCCGGAACAACTGACTGGCCAGCAGGCCCAGCCGGTACTCGGGCTTCTCGAAGAAGCCGAGCTCGTCCATCAGTCTCTCGGCATAGAGGGCCCAACCCTCACCGGAACCCGAGTACCAGATGAATTGCCGGTGGAACCGGGAGAGATTCTCCCGTTGCAGCAGCGCCACGCCGACCTGCAGGTGATGACCCGGGAACCCTTCGTGATAGGCGGTGGTCACCTCACCCCAATACGGGAGACGCTCCCGTTCACCGGGGGCGTACCAGATCGACCCGGGGCGGGAGAAGTCCTCCGAAGGACCAACGTACCAGGCGCCGAGGGCACCTCCCGGAGGCGCCACATTCACGGTGACCGTGCGGATCGGTTCGGGGACGTCGAAATGCTCACCGCTGAGTTGCGCGATCGCCTGATCCTGGATCGCCTGGACGAAATCGATGAACTCCTGTCGGGTTCCCGCAGAGCGGGCCGGGTCGGTCTCGAGCAGCTCGATGACCTCGGTGAGTGTCAGATTCGGGTCGACCTCCCTGGCGGTGTCTGCCATCTCCCCGCGGATCCGATGGACTTCGTCCCATCCCCACTCGTACGTCTCGCGAGGGTCGAAGTCCATACCCAGGAAGGTGTCTGCCCCGACCAGATACCGGTCCAACCCTGCGGCGTCAGAGACCGGGGCGGCAGGCAGGTAGTCCGACCTGAGGAACGAGGCGAAACGGGCACAGGCCCGCCTGGCGATCTGTGCTGCCGCGTCAACGCGGTCCAGGTCGGCGCCGACCGCCCCGGCCGCAGAAGCGAACTGATGGAACCGGGAAGAGTCGCCCGCCTCGACTTCCACCTGTTCCAGCACCGATTCGACCTGGCGTCGGGCCGCCACCTGTCCGGAGCTCAGACCCTCCTGGAGTGAACGCTGATATCCCTCCAGCATGAAGGGAAAGGCCTCGAGCCTGGCGGTGATCGCTTCCCAGGACTCGGCGCTGCTCCGGTCCATGACATCGAAAATGTCCCGGATGGTCTGGAACGGGCTGACGATGTGATTCAGGTTCCAGGACCACTTGCGCATCTCGGCTTCGGCGAGACGGGTGTCCAGCCAACCGGTCATGACCATGGCGGCTCGAGCCTGGACCGGATCCGGGTGATCGAGATGTGCGGCAAGCTCAGCGCGCGCAGAGCGGAATAGATCAGTCCGCGCCTGGTGACCCTCTGGAGAGAAGTCGGTGGGGAGATGATCCCGTCCCAGCACCCCGTTCTCGGTGGCGGCGAGGGGGTGGAGGTCGGCATACGACTCGGTGAGACGATCTGCGATTTCGAACGGCGTATCCATTGCGGGGCAGGGTAAACCGTCCCGTCCCCTCGACGGCCCGGATACCCTCCGGCTCGTGGATGACTTGATCGCGGTACGCGCCGACGAGAAGTTCGATGTCGATGCCCTGGTCACCTGGATGCGGGGCGTTCCCGGCCTGCCCGATGACGCCCCCGAGGTCACCCAGTTCGGCGGAGGCAAAGCAAATCTCACCTATCTCCTTACTTTCCCCGACGGAAAGGAGCTGGTTCTGCGGCGTCCACCCCTCGGCCCGGTGGCAGAAGGGTCACACGACATGGTGCGTGAATACAACGTCCTCTCCAGACTCTGGCGTGGCTTCGAGAAGGCACCCCGTGCCCTGGCCCTGTGCCAAGACCCCGCTGTGATCGGAGGTCACTTCTTCATCATGGAGCGGCGGCCGGGTGTGGTTGTCCGGGGCGTGGTCCCCGAGCAATTCGGGGGCGGAGGGGATCCGGAGGCCAATCTGGCGTTGTCACAGGTGGTTGTCGACACGCTCGCCGAACTCCACGGGGTTGCTCCGGCATCGTGTGGTCTCCAGGATCTGGGACGACCGGAGGGTTATCTGGCCCGTCAGGTTGAAGGTTGGTCGCGCCGGTGGGAGAACGCCCGCCATGACGATGACGCCACCGCCGACCGGGTGGGGATGTGGCTCAAGGAGCGTCTTCCACCGTCTCCTCCACCGACCCTTCTCCACAACGACTGGCGCCTCGACAACATGGCGGTGGCCCCCGATGACCCGGGAACCTGCGTCGCCGTCTATGACTGGGACATGGCCACCCGTGGCGACCCCCTGACCGATCTGGGGACCCTGATGGGGTCGTGGTTCGACCCCGGAGAGGCTCCCGCCGACCTGAGCATGATGCCGACCACGGTTCCGGGGTGGATGGACCGACGGGCCGCAGTGGCGCGATATGGCGAACGGTCCGGGATAGACCTCACCAACGTCGATTGGTACCTGGTGTTCGGGTCGTGGAAGCTGGGGGTGATCCTCCAACAGATCTTCATCCGCTGGCTCCGCGGTCAGACCCGGGACGAACGGTTCGCCACCCTCGGGGATGGAGCCAGACTTCTCTTCCGTCTGGCCGAACAGCGGATCGGCGCCTAGCCCTCAGTAGTCGATGCCACGACGGGCCATGACACCCCTGTCGTAGGCGTGCTTGATCTTGACCATCTCGGTGACGGTGTCGGCGATCTCCACCAACTCCTCCGGGGCGTCACGACCTGTGATGAAGACGTTGACCCGTTCGGGCCGGTTCTCCAGGGCCTGCACGACATCCCCGATCAGTATCCAGCCCCAGTTGATCGGATAGGTGATCTCGTCGAGCACCACCAGGTCGTACTCCCCCGATGCGATCACCTCGCTGGCGTGCCTCCAGGCATCCCTCGCGATCGCCTCTGACTCGTCCATGTCATCGGAGTCCCAGGTGAACCCATCACCCAACGCCCACCAGTCGATTCCCACCTGTCGACCGATCTTCTCCTCACCGACACTCCACTCCCCCGATTTGAGGAACTGGATCACGGCCACCCTCCAACCCCGGGCAACGGCCCGGATCGCGGTGCCGAAAGCAGCCGTTGACTTTCCCTTCCCATCCCCGGTGTTGATCAGCACCAACGACGGCTCTCTCACTGTCCCTTTGGGTGGGGCGGTTGTGGGGGGTTCCTGTGTCATCTGGTAGTCCTGGCCGGGATCACAACGGGACCATCTCGGTCCTCGATCACCCTTATCGAGTCACCGTAGTGGGGTCGGAGTACCGATTCGGTGAGGACCTGTCTCGGTGGGCCATCAGCCACCACGTGCCTTCCGGAGAGCAACACCAGCCGGGTACAGAATCGCCCTGCCAGGGTCAGGTCATGGATCGCGGTGACCACCGTCAGGTCATCGGCGCGACGCAACCCGTCGACCACCTCGAGGACTTCGAGTCCATGTCCGATGTCGAGATTGGCGGTGGGCTCATCGAGGAGGAGAACCGGTGCCTCCTGGGCGATGGCCCGGGCCAAAACCGCCCGCTGGGCCTCGCCGCCGGACAGGGTGTGGAGGGTCCGATCCCGGAATGGTTCCAGGTCGAGACGGTTCAGAGATCGCTCCACCGCGACATGATCCCCACGACCCTCGCTCCCGAGGAATCCGATGTGGGGAGTCCGTCCCAACATGACATAGTCGCCCACCCCCATCTCGGCGGGCATGGTCGGCCGCTGTGGCATCCAGGCGATGTCGAGACCGGGGCGTCGCTTGCCGTTGCGAACCTCCACCGAGCCTTTCATCTCGACCAGTCCGAGGGCGGCCTTAATCATCGTCGATTTGCCGGCCCCATTTGGCCCGATCAAACCAACCCAGTCACCATCATCAACCGTGACCGTGACCGGGCCAAGCACGACCCGACCCCCGTATGCGACCTCCACGTCCTTCCAGGAGATCATTCGGACCGTCCCATCGTCCGGAGCACCAGGATGAAGAACGGAGCCCCCAGGAAGGCGGTGATCACACCGACAGGGAGTTCTCCGGGTGCGACCACGGTCCGGGTCAGGATGTCGGCGGCCATGAGGAAGGCGGCACCGAAGAGGATCGATAGCGGGAGGATCACCCGGTAGCTCCACCCGAAGGCAACCCGCACGATGTGCGGGACGATGATCCCGACGAACCCGATGAGACCGCTCACCGACACCGCGGCGGCCGTGATCAGGGTGGCGGCGACGACCGCCATTCCCCTGAGGCGGCCGACATTTACCCCCAGGGCGGCGGCCTCATCCTCCCCTACAGAGAGGACGTCGAGGGGCCTGCGGACAGCCCAGAGGACAACTCCGGCCACGATCACATACGGCAGAAGGTTGCGGACCTCCGCCCACCCGACCGTGGTCAGGCGACCCAGGATCCACGAGTACACCTCCCTGAGGACGTCGTGTCGACGTTGCAGCATGAAGGTTTGCAGCGCGGTGGCGAACGCTCCAACGGCGACGCCTGCCAGGATCAAAGATGTGGTGGTCCGCCCTCCCACCGATCGACCCAGCAGGTAGGTCACAGCCACCGCCAGGATCGCCCCTACGAATGCGAACGGAGCGACCAGCCACCGGTCGACACCAAGTGTGAAGGCGGCGGTGGCGCCCAACCCGGCCCCGGCCGCGACCCCGAGCAGGTAGGGGTCGGCCAGGGGATTCCTGAATACCCCCTGATATGCAGCCCCGGCGAGTGCCAGCGAAGCTCCGACCAGACCCCCGAGGATCACCCTGGGCATCCTGATCTCGAAAAGGATCCGGTGCTCGGTGGCGGTGAGTCCGTGGTCCAACTCGACAAAGGGCAGACCATCGAGAACCGCTCTGAGCACCCCGGTGGGGCTGATCCCGGCGGCTCCAACCGTCAGCCCGGCAACCACCGTCGCTACCACCGCAAGCAAGCCCAACAGCAGCGGCACCGGGCCGGGGCGCGATGAGCGTGCGCGGATCACATCACCCATGACTTGCCAGTGCGGCCGCAATCTCACGTACGAAATCGACCACCCGGGGGCCCCACCTCGAGGAGAGGTCCTCATCGACGGCTATCACTGCGCCGTTGACCACCGCGGTCAGTTCTGACCAGCCCGGCCGTTGGCCGACGGACTCGGGATCGGAATAGACGACGAAGACCAGGTCGGGGTCGGTGGCGACGACATACTCGGGAGACATCTCGGGGAATCCGGTCATGTCGGGATCGGCCTCGTCGGCGATGTTGGTCATTCCGAAGAGCGAATAGACCTGGCCGGTGAAGCTGTAGGAACTTGCGGCATAGAAACCGAAGTCCCAGGACACTTCATGGAAGAAGGTGAGACCTTCACCGACCCCGCCGGCGTCGGCCACGATCGCTGCGATTTCGACCTCGAGCGATCTGACCAAGTCCTCCGCCGCGTCACGATTCCCGGTGGCGACCCCGAGAGCCTCGATCTGGGTGTAGACGTCGTCCAGCCCTGCCGCTCCGTAGTAGATGATCAGCGGTACCCCGACGACGGAGAGGCCATCGTTGAGCAGGTTGTCTGGATCGAAACTGGCCACGACCAGGTCCGGCTCGAACTCCAGGATCGCCTCCAGATTCGGGGAGAACGCTGAGAGGTCCTCCTCCAGAGGCGTGCCGACGGGGTGATAGGAGAGATTGTCCACCGCCACGACCTGGGATCCAGCCCCGATCGCGAACAGCATCTCGGTCCCGGTCGGCGAGATCGAGACGATCCGCTCGGGGCGACGCTCGATCGTCACAGACCCGTTATCGGCCTCGATGGTGACCGGGAAGTCGGCGGCTTCCGTTGTTGTGGTAGTCGCAACGGTGGTGGTGGTCGTGGCCGGAGCCGGGGTGGTGGTCGTGGCGGCCATTCCGCCACATGCGGCCAGGACGATGACTAGCAGGAATGGAAGGGTGATCCTTCTCACAAAAACATCCTCCAATCTGGAGGATGAAGAGGTCGGTGGTTTCCCTGAACCCACGGTTCCGTCTTCATCCGAGACTTTCACGTGGCCCTGAGTCCAGGCGACCTGGCTTATCCCCGGAAGGGGCATCACAGTTGCGGGACAGCACCGGATTCACACCGGCTTCGCTGGCTCCAGAGCGTCCTACCGTTCGTCGGCAGGCATCACAGATCCTAGCCGGTCTTAGGTGTCCTCGGTCCTTACCCCGAGGACGACGGTTCGGGTGACCTCCCGACCGTCGCGGAAGATGGTGAGTTCCACCGGGGATCCCGGACGATGGGTGCGGATCTGAGCTTGAAGGTCCTGATCGGAGAGGATGGCAACGCCGGCGACCCTGACGATGACGTCACCTTCCCGAAGACCTGCATCCGATGCCGCAGTATCCGGCATGACTTCGAGGATGTTGGCACCGGCACGGGAGCCTGTTGCCGGAGAGATCCGGACACCAAGGTATGCGGTTTCCAGGGGCTCACCGGCGATGATCGCATCGGCGTAGAGGACCACCGTCGGCGCAGGAACTGCAAACCCGACACCGTCATTGGAGCCGGTGACTGAGTAGATGGAGACATTGATACCCACCACCTCGCCGAGACGATTGATCAGCGCTCCCCCTGAGTTTCCCGGGTTGATGGCAGCATCGGTCTGCACCATCGAGATACACGAACCGGCGTTGCAGTTGGTTTGATCGACTGCGGAGATGATCCCCGCGGTGACGGTTGACGCCAGACCCCAGGGACTCCCGACCGCGATCGCCATTTGACCCACCCTCGGCCTGGCTGTGCTGAACACCGCCGGCTTGAGACCATTTCGATCGACCGAGACCACCGCCACATCGACCTCCGCGGCGGTACCAACCACCGTACCTTCCATCTGGGTGCCGTCGGCCAACCGGACCAGGACCTTCTCGTCGTCACCGACCACATGGGCCGCAGTGATGAGCATCCCGTCCTCCCGGTAGACGATCCCTGACCCGACACCATCCGACGTCTGGATGTGGACTACCGAAGGGAGGATGGCGTCGGCTGCCACCGAGACGGGTTCGTCACTCGAAAGCGAAGGAGTGGTTGTGGGGGTTCCGCCCTGCCAGTCGCTCGCCAGCCAGTTGAAGAGGACGGCCATGCCCAGGAGGGCGATCCCGGAAACCAAAGCAAATCGGAAAGACTTCTTCGGACTGTTGGTACTCACTAGCTTGACAATTGTGACGGCTGCGGGCGGATATCGCCAGATCCTGATGAATTTCCGCTCAAACCCTGAGCAACCTTTTGCCGATACATCAAGTCGAAAGCTACGACATGGTTGTCACATTCATCACACATGAGGAGGGCGGGTTCAACACCTACACAGGACATGTGATCACCCGCGGTCCGACGGTCATCGTGATGCTCCTCACAGAACCCTTCAGCCAGGCGGGTCGGTCGGTGCAGTTTCCCATCTCGGCAGTGGTCGAAGAGAAGGTGATATCGGCGTGAGTAGACGGAAGGACTGAGCTTGCTTCTCGACGCAACCACCACACAGGCGCTGATCTGGGTAGCTGTCGTCGGTGCTCTGGCCGGTCTTGTTGCCGGATTCTTCGCCTCGGCAACAAATCTGATGGGGACGATGCTGATGGGTGTCATCGGTGCCATCGCATTCGCGGCCATCCTCCGACTCGGAGGAGCCCCGCCGATCTACGCCGTCGGCGACGGGTTCTCCCTGGTTTGGGGCGCGGTCGGTGGTGCCATCCTCGCCTTCGTGGTCGGGCATACCAACCGGTAGCGACCTTCTTTAGTTCACGGCGTGGTCATCATGACGTCGATGACTCGACTGGCTGCTCTGATATTGCTGCTGGCAGCATGTGCCACCGCCGCGCCCACCGGTGATTCGGTTGGGGATTCCACGACATCAACCGGTGCATCGGTGACCTCATCCACGTCGAGCACGACCCTGTCAACTTCGACAACCACGACCGCACCCACCACGACTACCACCACACCGACCACCACCACCTCGAAGCCGGCCACCACGACCACCGCCCCCCCGGGAACATCGACCACCACCCTCCCGGCTGGATTCACCTATTCGATCAGGACGGTCACCGCCAACGAGCTCGCCCACTCATGGCATACCGGTTGCCCGGTGCCGGTGACAGACCTCCGGAATGTCCGATTCACCTTCGTGGACTTCACCGGCGCCCATGGGCAGGGTGACCTGGTGGTACACCGGACCCACGCCAGCCGCATGGTGCAGGTATTCGCAGCCCTGTTCGCCGCGGGCTACCCGATCGAGAGCGTGATCCCCATCGGCCAGCTCCCGGAGGACGCTGAGGACCAAGCGGATTACTCGAACACGTCAGCCTTCCATTGCAGATTCGTCGAAGGCACCACCCGGTGGTCGGAGCACGCCTACGGGCGGGCGGTCGATCTCAACCCCCATCTCAACCCTCTCATCCAGGGCGACTATGTCTGGCCCGGTGGCGCCACCAGGTATGTCGACAGGACCCTCGGCGAGCCGGGGATGATCGTGGAAGGTGACGTGGTCACGAAGGCCTTCGATTCCGTTGGCTGGGGCTGGGGCGGCCGGTGGAACACCATGAAGGACCTGCATCACTTCTCTTCGACGAGTCGGTGATCGGATTAGCCAATACCCCTCATCCAGTATCCAGTACCGACCAGGGCCTCCGTCGCCCAAAGGGAAAGCTTCAGGGGTCCCCACAGCCGAAGGGTATTGGATAGGGGGAAGTCCTGCCCTCCAGGCTCAGATCCACCA
>CAYNSP010000061.1:9460-10705 GCA_964400035.1 uncultured Acidimicrobiaceae bacterium
GGGGAAGGGGACCCCGCACCCGGAGGGTGTGGGGTAGGGGGCAGTCGTTCCCCCTCTTCGTCCCCCAAGCCGCGGGTTCGGGGGTAAGGGGGCAGTCGTTGCCGACGGACCTGGACGGGCTCTAGCCGATGGCGCCGGCGGCGGCCATGTTGAGCTCGATGAGACGGTTCATTTCGACCGCGTACTCCATCGGGAGCTCTTTGAGGATGGGCTCGATGAACCCGGCCACGACCATCGAGGTCGCCTGCTCTTCGGTGAGTCCACGGGACATCAGATAGAAGAGTTGATCCTCACCGACCTTGGAAACGGTGGCCTCGTGTCCGATCTCGGCGTCGTTCTCCTCGATCTCCATGTACGGATAGGTGTCGGAGCGGCTGTTCTCGTCGAGGATCAGCGCATCACACCGGACGAACGACTTCGAGTTCTCAGCGCCGGGTTCGACCCTGACCAGACCCCGATAACCGGAGCGGCCCCCATCTTTGGAAATCGACTTAGAGACGATGGTCGAGGTCGTGTTCGGTGCGGCGTGGACCATCTTGGCCCCTGCGTCCTGGTGCATCCCCGCCCCGGCATATGCGATGGAGAGCACCTCACCGTGGGCTCCTTCCTCCATCAACCAGACGGCCGGGTATTTCATGGTGAGCCGGCTGCCGATGTTCCCGTCAACCCACTCCATGGTGGCGTTCCGATAGGCGGCGGCGCGCTTGGTCACCAGGTTGAACACGTTGTTCGACCAGTTCTGGATGGTGGTGTACCGGCAACGGCCACCTTCCTTGACGATGATCTCGACCACGGCCGAGTGGAGCGAATCGGTTGTGTAGACCGGGGCGCTGCACCCTTCGATGTAGTGCACGAAGGCACCCTCGTCAACGATGATCAGGGTCCGTTCGAACTGGCCCATGTTCTCCGAGTTGATCCGGAAGTAGGCCTGAAGCGGCTGGTCGACATGGACCCCCGGTGGGACGTAGATGAACGAACCACCCGACCAGACAGCACTGTTGAGGGCGGCGAACTTGTTGTCGTTCGGGGGGATGATCGTCCCGAAGTACTGCTTCACGATGTCCGGGTACTCCCGAACCGCGGTGTCCATGTCGGTGAAGAGCACACCCAGCTTCTCGAGGTCTTCGCGGTTGCGGTGATAGACCGTCTCGGAGTCGTACATGGCACTGACGCCGGCGAGGAACTTGCGCTCGGCCTCCGGGATACCCAGCTTCTCGTAGGTGTCCTTGATCCCGTCGGGGACCA
>CAYNSP010000062.1:0-10681 GCA_964400035.1 uncultured Acidimicrobiaceae bacterium
CGTTCCGGTTCAGCCGACCAGGTTTACGGGACCCGGATCGCCATCACCAGCGCCTCACCAAGCGGGTTCTGTGGCGGCTGTGGCGGTGTCGCCTACATCAGTGCCTTCGCAAGGAGCAACAGCCACGCCTACTACCAGCCAGCATGGTGTTTCTCCGGATCATTCGGGGCGAGCGCCAAGAATCTGGCCGAATGCGCCTCCCACGAGGTAGGCCACAATGTCGGACTCACTCACGATGGTCGGGGCCCGGTTACCTACTACTCAGGCCACAACACCTGGGGCCCGATCATGGGGACCGCCTACAGCCAACCGGTCAGCCAGTGGAGCAAAGGCGAGTACAACGGGGCGACCAACACGCAAGACGACTTCGCCGCCATGGGGAACAACGGGCTGAACCTTCGATCCGATGACCATGGCAACTCGACCGGCGCCGCTTCGGCTTTCGGGGGGATGTCGGAAGGGTTCATCACCTCGTCATCGGACAGCGACTACTTCAGATTCGTCGCCGGGGCCTCCGGCACCGCCACCTTCCATGCCGCACCGAAAGGCACCGGCCCCAACCTCGACCTGGCCCTCACCCTGTACGACTCCACCGGCAGTCAGCTTGCACACGCCGACCCGGTGGCAACCCGACAGAGTGCGTCAGTAGCCACGGGGCTCGACGCCACGATCCAATACACGGTCTCGAACGGCCAGGTCTACTACCTCCGGGTGACCGGCACCGGACATGGCAGCCCTATGTCCGACCCGCCGACCGGTTACACCAGCTATGGCAGCGTCGGCCCCTACACACTCACGGTCAGCGGGGTCAGATCCGCCGAGAAGTCAGACTCGGTCGGGGTCGTCGACCCGACCACCGGCCAGTGGTATCTCCGTGACGCCGCCACCGGGCTCACCACATCGTTCTATTACGGCGTCCCCGGAGACCTCCCCTTCATGGGTGACTGGGACGGCGACGGCATCGACACTCCCGGCCTCTACCGCCAGTCCACCGGTCTCGTCTATCTGAGGAACTCCAACACCACCGGATCCGCCGACCACACCTTTATCTTCGGCAACCCCGGGGACATCCCGATCGTCGGTGACTGGGACGGTGACGGGAAGGACACCGTCTCCGTTTATCGCTCCTCGACCGGACAGGTGTTCATCATCAACAGTCTCCCACCCGACGGTGGAAGCCCGGTGGCGTCCATCTCCTACTACTTCGGAAACCCGGGTGACAAGCCGTTCGCTGGCGACTTCGACGGCGACGGGATCGACACGGTCGGATTGCATCGCGAGTCAACCGGGCTGGTCTACTTCAGGAACACGCACGGCACCGGCGCTGCCCATGCCGAGTTCTTCTACGGCAATCCGGGTGACTACATCCTCGCCGGCAGATGGAAGCCGGGAGCGACCACCGACACGGTCGGGATCTACCGGCCGTCCCACAAGTGGTTCTATCTGAGATTCGCCAACACCCAGGGTGTCGCCAATGTCGAGTTCCCCTACGGCAACTCGAAACTCCGAACGGTCTCCGGGTACATCGGGTCGCCTCCCGGAGGCTCGGCTCCCCCACCTGGCCACTAGGTCTTTTCGCCTTTTTCCGTGCCTGACCGCGACAACGCGGCAACCGCCTTGCTAACTTCCCCGCAGGTGGGTGGTCGCTGTTGCTCTCCGATACCCTCCCTGACCACCGGTAGAGCACGACCAGGGAGAAGAATCATTGTTGGGGAACAAGCCAGTCGACAGCCGGTCCATAGCCCGTCTCTCGATCCTCATCGCGATGGCCCTAATCGCCGTCGCGGTCGCCGCACCGGCCATCGGCCAGACCTCCGAACCACAGTCCGCTGGTGTTGACCTGGGTTTCGAAGGTCTTGTCAGCGGTACCGATGCCCTGGAGATGCTCGGGGACCGGATCGATCAAGTGGCGGCCTTCCATCGCAGGTCAGCCGACAGCCTGGAAGCGGCCCTCCGTCACGACTCCACCCTTCACCTGACCGGCACCGGGCACCTGCTCTATGTAGACCCCGCTCCGCTCATCCCACCGGGTATGCCCAAACCGGTGAGTGCGCCGTATCCACTGGAGACGACATTCACTCTGAACAGCAAGCCCGGCTCACCCCGGACTATCTATCTCGACTTCGGGGACAGCGTCGTCCTCAACCAGACGGCATGGAACCATGAGCTCGGAGTTCCCAACGGCACGGTTCTCCTCCCTTTCGACATCGACGGCAACCCCGGCTCCTTCTCCTCTCTGGAACTTTCGTACATCCAGGACACCTGGGCACGCATGGCTGAGGACTACGCCCCGTTCGACGTCAATGTGACCACCCAGAATCCAGGTCACTCCGCCATCCATCGGTCGGGATCGGCGGACCAGACCTACGGAACCCGAATCACCTTCACTAACACGCCGGCCGGCGCCATCTGTGGTGGGTGTGGTGGGGTGGCCTTTGTCGGCGTGTTTGACGCCTGGGGAACCATTTCGACGGGCTACGGCATCAAGGATGCCCACGACTTCTTCCAGCCCGCCCTCTGCTTCGCCGGAAGCCTGTTCCACGAGCCCAAGTACCTGGCCGAATGTGCATCACACGAGGTGGGACACACCCTCGGTCTATCCCACGATGGAATCACCGGATGGAGCTATTACGAAGGTCATTCGCCATGGGCGCCGATCATGGGCATCGGGTACGACCAGCCGGTCAGCCAATGGAGCAAGGGTGAATATTCCGGCGCCACCAATACCCAAGACGACATCGCGATCATCAACGCCTACGGCGTTGTGACCCGGAGCGACGATCACGGCAACTCGGCAGCTGCTGCCACCATGCTCGATTCAGATGAGCCCCTCGCCGGAATAGTCACCACCCAGTCGGACGCCGATTACTTCATCTTCACACCGACCGAGGGCGGTGACGCTGTGATCACCGCAACCGTGGCCGAAGTGTCGCCCAACCTCGACATCAAGATGACCATGTACGGTCCGAACGGGACGACGGTCCTGTCCACTTCCAACCCTGCGGTCACCCGGATCAACTATGACCTTGCCGGAGGGCTGTCAGCCTCGATCACCCGACCCGTGCTGGCGGGTGAGAACTACTTCATCCGGATCGAAGGGACCGGACACGGGACGGCGTCCAACGGATACACCAAATACGGCTCGATCGGGACCTACACCGTTGAGCTGACCGGAGTGAGCACTCAGGGTGCGGGTTATCCGCAGCCCGGTGAGACCGCCGGAGCCTTCGATTCCGGCAGCGGGTTGTGGCGACTCTTCGACAACAGCGGTCTCATCGCCCGCTCGTTCTACTTCGGCAATCCCGGGGACATCCCGTTCATGGGTGACTGGGATGGCGATGGAATCGACACTCCCGGCCTCTACCGCCAGTCGACCGGGTTCGCCTACATCCGGTTCAGCAACACCGAGGGGACCGCGAACCTGACCTTCCATTTCGGGGCACCCGGTGACGTCCCGATCGTTGGCGACTGGGATGGCGACGGCAAAGACACCCTTTCGGTCTACCGCCAGACGACCGGCCAGGTGTTCATCATCAACACCCTCCCCTCTCAGGGCGGTAGTCCCGTCGCTGACTTCTCGTTCTTCTTCGGCAACCCGGGGGATAAGCCATTCGCCGGAGACTTCAACGGCGACGGCGTCGACACCGTCGGGCTCCACAGGGAATCGTCCGGTTTCGTGTACTTCCGAAACTCGAACTCTCAGGGGGTCGCCGACAGCTCGTACTTCTTCGGGCTTCCCGGTGACCGATTGATCGCCGGCGACTGGGGAGTGGTCGATGGAATCGACACCGTTGGAGTATTCCGACCTGGCACCCGGATGTGGTACTTCCGCCACACCAACACGCAGGGGTTCGCCGACTATCAGTTCAGACAGGGCGTCTCAAACTGGCGTCCGATATCGGGGAACTTCGGACTCGACTGAGTCGCTACTTCAGTCCGCCGAAGTACCTGGTCTTGGGTTCGACATACTCGAGCACGCCCTCTGAGCCGGATTCCCGACCCAGACCTGACTGCTTGAAGCCACCGAACGGTGCCTCCGGTGTCGACGGTGCCCAATCGTTGATCCCGATCATGCCGAACTCGAGCTCCTCGGAGACCTTGAGTGCGGTGGCCAGGTCACGAGTGAACACGTAGGCGGCCAGCCCGTAGTCGGTGGAGTTCGCCCTGGCGATCGCGACATCCAGATCCTCGAACGGGATGACCGGCATCACCGGTCCGAAGATCTCCTCGTTGTGGATCGGCACTTCCGGGGTGACATCGGTGAGGACCGTCGGCTGGTAGAAGTACCCGGCGCCTTCCTTGCGGCTGCCACCGGTCAACACTCTGGCACCCTGCTCGACACTGGCCGAGACGATCTGCTCGACACGATCACGCTGACGGGCGTTGATCAATGGGCCCACCGTGGTGTCGGGGTCGAGACCGTTGCCCAGAACCTGAGACTCGGCGACCTTGACTGCAGTCTCGGTGAACTCGTCGAGGACATCGCCGTGCACGTAGAACCGCTGCGGTGAGATGCACACCTGCCCGTTGTTCCGAACCTTGGTCACCATCGCATTCTTGGCAACCCGTGCCAGATCCTGCGCATCCGGGAAGATCAGCACCGGTGCGTTGCCACCGAGCTCCAACGAGAGGCGGGTGACGGTCCGCGAGGCGCCGTCCATGAGGAGACGACCCACCCGGGTGGAACCCGTGAATTGGATCTTCTTGAGACGCTTGTCATCGAGCATCACCTGACCCATGCCCTCCGGATCACCGTTGATCACGTTGAACACGCCAGCCGGGATACCGGCCTCCATCAGGGCATGCCCGATCAGCATCGCCGACCTCGGGGTGTACTCCGACGGCCTGCTCACCACGGTGTTGCCTACTGCCAGGGAGGCGGCAACCGCCCGCATCTGGTTGTAGACCGGGAAGTTCCAGGCAGTGATCACACCGACCACACCGAGCGGTTGGTAGATGACATCGATCCGCCGACCCGGAACCCGGGACGGAATCCAACGCCCGTAAAGCCTCTCGGCCTCACCCGCCGACCATCTCAGTTGATTGGGTGCGCCCGACCATTCCCCTCGGGCCTGGGCGAACGGCTTCCCCGACTCCTCGGTAGTGATCCGGGCGAACTCATCCAGATTGGCCTCGATGAAGCGTGCCGCCCCTTCGAGCACCTTGCTCCGCTCGTAGGCGGTCATGTGCGACCAGTCGTAGAAGGCGTCCTGGGCCGCGTCGATGGCAAGGGTGGCATCGTTGGCATCACCGAATGGGATCTGCTCGATGACTTCCTCGGTGGCCGGGTTGACCAGATCCCACGTGACTCCATTGGATGCGTCCACCCACTTGCCGTTGATCAGTTGTTTGAAGTCGATCATGCCCCCAACGGTATCAGCCGCCGACCCCTGAGCGACCCGACTACAGGGTTTTGCCGGTTATGGTGTCTTCATGTCGACTTCGACTCTGCGTCCAATCGAACGGGTTGTGGTCCGCCTCAGATACGACGGTGCCTCCGACCAGGAGATCGGCACCAGGATCGGCAAGAAGCCCGCCACCGTGCGTCGCATCTTCGAGATGATCGACCTTCGAGAAGGCCACGCCTCCCCCGACGGCCACAGACTGCGTCCCATCGAACGGGTCGTAATCAAGCTCCGGGAGCGCGGCGAGTCCTACGGGGAGATCGGCAACCGACTTGCCCGAAGCGGACGTCACATCCAGAACATCGAGCGGTACGCCCAACTCAAGCTCGGGGTCTGACCGCTCCTAGCGACGGCTGGCGGCGAGCGTCCAGGCGAGCCCGCCCAACGCGATCATCACCATCCACGGGGTCCACTGGATGAGCCATTCCGAAGGACAGTTGAACGGGATCGGTTGGGCGATGGCCAGACAGGTCTGTCGGATGGAGTCCGATAGCTCCTGAAGTCTCCGCCCCAGCCACAACCCGGCGAATCCGCCCGCCGCCCCGGCCACGATCGTCAGGGCCAGACGCAACCAGGCCTCTTTCCCCAGGAGGAACAAGCCCCGACCGGTCTGCACCACGGAGCTCAGGATCAGGAACAAGCCGAGCAGCCACACCACCAGGACGATCCAGATGATCGTGGTCAGGGTCTCGGCGGTGAGGTCGGGCCTATCCCCAACGAGAATGGCGGTGACGTGAACCGCTCCGGCGACGAGGACAGCTGCCAGGCTGCGGATCATGTGGGAGGTGCGTGCTCTAGTCGCCAAGGCAGCCCCGGTAGGTTTGAATCTGCATCCGGCGGCAATCATAAGTCACCTGGAGAGGTGCTCGGCCGGCCCACACAGACGGGACTATGGTGACATCAGGAGACCCAATGCATAGCGGATGTTTTGCCTGCGATGTCATCATCGAAGACGACGACATCGATGTGATCGTCGACCGGTTCCTGGCCCACGGTGAGGAGGTCCACGGGTGGGACTTTGCCGAAGAGGCCCTACGCAACTACTCCCGAAATTATGCGGAGGCCACCGTCCGTCTCACCGGAAGCACCGAGCGGGCACCCGAGCTTGGTGAGGTCACCGTCCATCCGGTGACCGAAGACCGGATCGACGACTGGCTCTACTTCTTCGACCATCTCGGGTTCGCCGGGAATCCCGACTGGGCTTCGTGTTACTGCCTCGAACCCCACGATCCGCCACCCGATGGGATGGAGCGGCCATGGCGGCAGAGCCGGGAGATGCAGATCAACCGTCTCCATACCGGCGGCACCTTTGGCTACCTCGCATATGTCGATGGGTCCCCGGGTGGATGGGTGAACGCCTCGTTGAGCAGCCAGACCGTCCTCGACAGCCACTCGACGTCAGAAGGCGCCGACGCCGAATCGGTTGTCCTGATCGGCTGCTTCGTGATCGCCCCGCCCTACCGTCGCCATGGCCTGGCGGGAATCCTCCTCGACCGGGTTATCGCCGACGCTCCAGCACGTGGCGCCGCCTGGATCGAAGGCTTCCCCAGATTGGGTCCCAGCGAAGACGGCGATGCCGGCTACTTCCGGGGGCCGATGGATCTGTTCCAATCGAAGGGCTTCGAACCCGTCGCCACCCGCGAACACCACACGGTCGTCCGACGACCGGTCTGACCGGCTGAGGTCGGTGGGCCCGGCAGGATTCGAACCTGCAACCGACGGATTATGAGTCCGACTCCGCACGCGACGTGACCCCAACGAATCGCCAGGCAATCAATGAGTATCCGACGGTTTCCGACCGTTTCTCAGCCTCCGACGGACAAAATACGGACAAGAGATCGCTGGCGCCTTTAAGCGGCGGCGCCTTCGCCCACCACCGGTAGACCAAAGACGTGAATGTGTAGTCTCGCCCACCAAGATGCGTGATGGTTACGTCCCGGTTGATGGCGCAGACCTGTATTTCAAGCAGGTTGGCGAGGGCGATCCGCTTGTCGCTATCCACGGTGGTCCGGGAGGGGGGGCGAATCACCGCCATCTCAGTCCCCATCTGGACGGGTACGCCGACCGCTACCAGGTCACCTACTACGACCAGCGGGGGAAGGGCCGTTCTCGTGGTGACCTCGACCCGGATCAGGTCAGTGTCGAAACCTACGTTGACGACCTCCATGCGGTCTGTGACTACCTGGAGCTGGACCGACCGAATCTCCTGGGCCATTCGTGGGGTGGTCTCCTCACCATGTCCTATGCGATCCGTCACCCCGGAAGACCGCGGCGTCTGATCCTCATGCACACCGCTGCCGCTTCGAAGCGCGAACACGACGAGTTCTCCAAGTACCAGGACTCTCTAGTCGACACGATCCGAGACGAGGCAGAGGAGATCACATCCAGCGAAGAGTTCAAGGCGGGAGACCCGGCGACCACCGAACGGTTCGCCCGCATGTTCTACGGCCTTGGATTCGCCGATCCAGAGGACGCCGACCAACTCGATGTCCACGTCCCTGACGCCGAAAGCGTTCTGAGGAGTCGCTTGATCAGCATGCGGTTCACAGAGACACTCTTCTCACAGGAGTACGACCTGATTCCCGACCTGGCCGAACTGGACACACCAACACTGGTGATTCATGGTGACCACGACTGGATCCCACTTCCTGCCGTCGAGCGGATCGCGACTGCCATGCCCAACGCCAGTCTTGTCGTCCTGGCTGACTGCGGTCACTTCGCCCAAATCGAACAGCCCGAAGCGTTGCGAGAGACGATCGACAGCTTCTTCTCCACGACATAGGCAACACCCGGCGGAAAGGACCCCATGTTCACCCGAAATGGAGGCCAGCGCCGCGAGAAACGGTTGTCGCTTCCATCGTGGGCCCGGCAGGATTTGAACCTGCAACCGACGGCCATTCTGAGATCACTGTGAGTCCGCCAGCGGACTCGGGAGGTTTGTGGGCCCGGCAGGATTTGAACCTGCAACCGACGGCCATTCTGAGATCACTGTGAGTCCGCCAGCGGACTCGGGAGGTTTGTGGGCCCGGCAGGATTTGAACCTGCAACCGACGGATTATGAGTCCGCTGCTCTGACCAGATTGAGCTACGAGCCCCTCATCCACGATTGTACCGCCCGGTCCGAAGTGCCCCCTCCGGCCTCCTGGTGCCACCGTCGCAATGTGACCGGAAATATTTCTGAATATCGGTATCAACCCTATTGAATCTGTCACAACCATCAGATATGTTCCCATTATGGAATCGAACATGCGTTCGTCACAGGTCAGCATCGACACCGCCGAACAGATCATGATTCAGGCGGAGCACGGGATTGCCCGGCTGCGAGCCCTACAGATGCAGGCACTCGGACTGCTTGATGAGGCGCAGGTCGCCACAGCGGATGGTGCCCGAACCCTCTCCGAGTGGGTAGCCCGGCGTCTCGACGTGAGTAGGGATACCGCTCGCAGCCTGGTCCGTACGATGCGCCGCACCGAGCACCGCCCCGAGCTCCGGGCTGCGATGGACGACGGCGACGCCACATTCGACCGTGTTGAGGCCGCTTCGAAGGTCCTCCACCCGACGGGCGATTCCCTGCTCAATCATCTCGACATCTTCGGCGTCCATCGGGAAGCGGCACGGCAGGCACGCATCACGTCAGGCGTGGAGTCCAAGAATCATCTGGACCAGTTCCTCCTCTTCCAGCCGACCCTGGACCAGTCCTGGACCCGCATCTATGGAGGGCTGGAAGGGCACGCCGCCAACATCGTCGAGAAGACCCTCACCGAAATCGCCGACTCCTTACCCGCCGTCGAAGGCGAGCCGAAGGATCCCGCATGGCGGAGAGCGATTGCTCTGACCCAGCTGTGCATCAGCGACGAGCCGCCAGCAACACAGGTCACCGTGTTCGTCGATGCCGGTACCGCCACATCCACCGAGGGCGAGGCGGGCGTCTACCTCGAAGCGGGATCGAGGATCGGACGGGCCGCCTTGGAGGCGATGCTCTGCGACTCAGTCCACGAGGTCACCCTCACCGCAGAAGACGGCACCCCAATGAAGTACGGGCGGCGGTCCAGATCCATCCCGGGTCCACTCCGCAGGGCGATCATCCATCGTGACGGCAATCGGTGTGCCATTGCCGGGTGTGGCAGTCGCAACCGACTCCAGGTCCACCACATCGTCCCCTGGAGTGCGAACGGTCGGACCGATCCGGAGAATCTGATAACCCTCTGCTGGTGGCACCACCATGTGGCCGTCCACCGGCTCGGCTTAACGCCCTATCGACACCCAGGGCACGGTCAAGTCTGGCTCCGGCGAGCGGGTCGAGCACCGCCCGGGTAAGCCGCTAGCTTCCCAGCCCTTCCAGAACCAACCTTCAGATCTATAGCCTCAGCGCCGGCACCACCTCTGCCGCAAACCTGGACACCTGTCCCACCGGGTCATCCCCGTTCGGCCAGAAGATGATGGTGTCCACACCCGCCTCACCGACAGTTACCAGCTCCTCAGACAGCTTCCCGACAGGACCGACAAACCTCTCCCCCGGTTCGGCCTGAATCGAGCCCTGCACGTTGTAGACGACCCTGATCCTGGCCGGGTCCCGACCCGCAGCCTCGGCCGCCCCACGAATCTTTGAAATCGAACCCGCCATCCCCTCCGGGGCCATCCATCTCGACGAAGGAACCCATCCGTCCGCCTTCCGACCGATCAAATCGAGCATCCGCGGACCCCTCGCCCCGACCCAGATCTCCATGTCATGGGAAGGCATCGGTCCGGAGTGCATCCCATCGAGCCGGTAATGCCGACCGTTGTATCGCAGGCCACGCTCCCCGCTCCACACCATCCGGATGATGTCGATCGCCTCCTCGGCAGCTTCGACCGCCTCGCCCGGAGACCGCATCGGACCGCCCATCGCACCCACCGCCTCCCAGAAGGCACCAGCACCAAGCCCAAGCTCGACACGACCTCCGGTCAGGACATCCAGGCTCGCCACCGACTTGGCCAGTACCGCAGGTTGGCGAAGCGGCAGGGAAACCACATCCGGGAAGAACCTGATGTCAGACGTGACCGCCGCCAGGTATGAGATCAGGGTCCAGGTGTCATGGAACCGCCACTGATATGGGTGGTCCTGGATCCCGACCAGGTCGAGACCACCATCGTCGGCGGTTCGGACCATCTCGATGACCCTCTCCTGGTCCTGCCAGCTGGGAACGACACTGATTCCGAATTGGGAATCCATCCCGCCAACCCTAGGCGGCACACACCCGGACTGGTTAGGGACGCCGGAAGGCGGAAGGAACCCG
>CAYNSP010000063.1:0-10556 GCA_964400035.1 uncultured Acidimicrobiaceae bacterium
TCGCATCACTCGGGACACCGTCGTCAAATCCGGAGTCACCTTGGAAATCCGACCCGGAACCCGGATCCTTGTGGAGGGCCCTTTCGGGCTTTCCGTCGAATCGAACGGTCGGATCCTCGCCCTCGGCGATCCGGTACGGAACACCGCTGGTCTCGAGGGCTTCCTGCAGCCATTTCTCGGCTGCGTCCCATCGGGATTGCTCTCCCACCGCCTTCTCGGGCTGGGTGCTCAGATCGGCCTCGAACTCGTCGAATCCGAAATCCTTCAACCATTGCAGCGAGAAGTTGAGATGCATCAGGATCTCGTCTGCCAGTTGCTCTTCCGTGCAGAAGGTGTGCGAGTCGTCCTGGGTGAACCCACGGGCCCGGAGCAGACCGTGGACGACACCTGACTTCTCGTACCGGTAGACACCCCCCAACTCGGATAGACGCATCGGAAGGTCGCGATACGACCGGGCCCTCGACTGGTAGACGAGGATGTGGCCGGGACAGTTCATCGGCTTCACCTGATACTCGACGCCGTTGTCCATCTCCATTCTCGGATACATGTTCTCCTCGTAGTAGTCGAGGTGACCGGAGGTGCGCCAGAGGTCGGCCTTCATCAGATGCGGGGTGAACACGAAGTCGAATCCATAGCGCTCGTGCAACGTCCGGCTGTGGTCTTCGATGATCTTGCGGAGTTGACCTCCCTTGGGATGCCACACCGCCAGACCCGAACCCAGCTCATTGGGGAAACTGAACAGGTCCAGTTCCGAACCGAGGCGGCGGTGATCCCGCTTCTCGGCTTCCTCGAGCCGGTGCAGGTAGTCATCGAGTTCACCCTTGGAAGGCCATGCCGTCCCGTAGATGCGCTGGAGCTGCTCCCGTTTCTCATCTCCACGCCAGTAGGCACCGCTGGAACGGAGTAGCCGCAGTGCGGGGATCCGACCCGTGGAAGGGAGATGGGGGCCACGGCAAAGGTCGACGAACTCGCGGTTCCGGTAGACCGTCACCGCATCCTCGTCGACACCCTGAGCAGAGTCGACGGTGTCGATCAGTTCCATTTTGAAGGGGTGCCGGGCGAACATGGAACGGGCCTCATCACGCGACAGAACGAGACGTTCGAAGGGTTGATCTTCTTCGACGATCTCACGCATCCGCTCCTCAAGACGGACCAGGTCGTCTGGGGTGAATGGGGAGTCGACCCCGAAGTCGTAATAGAAGCCGTCCTCGATGGGTGGCCCGATACCGAAGGTCGATCCCGGGAAAAGGTCGAGGACCGCTTGGGCCAACACATGGGCGGTGGAGTGGCGGAGGATGTAGAGACCGTCGTCATCGGCGAGGGTCACCACCGAGAAGTCGCCGCTCTCGGTGATCGGTCGGGACAGGTCGATGAGAACCCCGTTGAGCCTGGCGGCAACAGCAGCCGCAGCCAGCCGGGGGCCGATCGATTCAGCCACATCGAGACCGGTCACCCCATCGGGGTGGGCCACGGTCGTTCCGTCGGGATAGCGAAGCTCTACTGACACATGAGTATCCTGGTTAGCCTGAAACAGCCAGAGTAGTTCGCCGACACCAGTGCTTCGGCCGGTTTAAGTAGAGGGGTTTGGATCTTGACGGAAGCAAAGGCGCTTGTTGAAAGCCTCCATCCCGATGCGATGATCCGGGAGCTCGCATCGGGTTCAAACAAGGTGTTCCGCGTCACCGAGGGCGGGGTCAACCACTTCATCATCAAGGTGTATCCGGTTCCCTCTCGTGAGAAGAGGGAACGACGGTCACTGGAGGAATTGGCCTCCGTACCGGGAGTCCCACGCCTCCTCGACCATGGCATCTCCGGGGAACTGGCCTGGCTCAAGATGACCGACGGCGGGTCGTGGAATCTCGCCAGCCTCCCCAAGAACCTCGAAGTCATCGAGGAAGCCGGTCGGACCCTCAAGGGTCTGCACAATGCCAGCGCCCACATCACCAACCTGGTCCTGGGAATCGACAGCGACTACGTCCAGAGCCATTTCAAGTCAACGATCCAACGTCTCGAGCGATTCCGCCGCAGGTTCGGGATGGATCACGAGGTGCTGGAACGCGCCCTCCACATCGAACCGCCGTTGGCCACCAATCCGGTCCCGATCCACACCAGGCCGACCCCGGCAAAGTTCGTGGTGAACGACGACGGGGCGGTAACCCTGGTCGGTTGGGAATGGGCCACCCTGGGACCGCCTGAACTCGACCTGACCCTGGCCGTCTGGCAGTTCGCCAAGCTCTTTGGCGAGGACGCCGCAGCGGCTTTCCGCAAGGGTTACGGGGACGAGCTTCCCGAGAGCCGCTACCGATCCTGGGTGGCATATCACGCCGCGGTGATGATGCTCGACGCCGCCGAAGTCAGGGAAGGGCGTCTCGGCGACCTTTCGTATCTGGTCGACGACCTCACCGAAGCCGTTCTCGGCACCTGAAATCCCGAGTTCTGGCGGCCTTTCGCCTTAGCCTCTCCGTTCTCTGAGCAAGGAGGACGGAACGGTGCTGGAAGCGATTGCTGTAGCTACTGCAACAACTGGTCTGTTCGCCCTCGCCAGGGGTATCAGGGGCAATGAAACCATTCGGGTAGACCCGAGTCTCGTAGTCGATCTGCGGGACGAGCGAGGCGACGACCTGCCATGTCCGTGGTGTTACTCACCGACGGCCGAGACCGACATTCGCTGTCGCGGATGCGGGAGGGCCTTCGGCTGAAACCCACATGAACCACATCCGACGGATCAGCGCCTAACCTGCCGACCCAACCTATGGTGAGAGGGTGAGCAGGGTAGGACTGGTCCTCGGTGGTGGCGGCATCACCGGTGCGGCATATGAAATGGCTTCCCTCATGGCCATTGAACTCGCCACCGGGTGGAACCCTGACCGGGCCGAGGTCATCGTCGGCACCTCGTCGGGGTCGTTTGTGACCGCCCTGGTGCGGAACAACGCCCTCAGCCTCGACTCCCTCGTCATGCCGGAAGATGACCGCGCCGCGGTTTCAGAGCGGATCCGTTCCCACGTCTATTCCAGGGGTGGTGGCGTGGCGGTCGGTGATTGGGTCAAGCATGGAATCGTGCCGGGAGTGCGTCGACCCGGTCTCACCATGTTCCTCGGCTCCCCCGCTCCCTATCACGCGGGCGGACTGGCCGAATGGGTGACCAGTCATGTCGGCCCCGAGGCCGCATCCTCATGGCCCACCCGACCTACCGCCATCGTGGCCCACGACCTCCGAGCCGGAGGTCGTGTTGTTTTTGGGACTGCCAGCGCACCTGAGGTCGCCCTGGCCGATGCGGTCGCAGCATCGTCGGCCATTCCCCTCCTCTTCCGCCCCTACCCGATCGGCGACTCGGCCTATGTGGATGGCGGAGTGTCTTCGGGTACCCACGCCGACCTGGTTCTGGCCTCGGAAAAGCCCCTCGACCTGGTGCTGATCCTTGCCCCGATGGCTGCAGAGGTTCAGAGGAAACGTGCCCGATTCCACGAGAAGATGTTCGATCGGGTCGGAACCCGGTCGCTCCAGGAAGAAATCAACATGATCAGGGAGGCCTGGCCCGACTCCGATGTGGTCGTTCTCACACCTTCGCCTTCGGTTCAGAATGCGGCCAGACCGAATCCGATGGATGCCTCGCGTTCGGTGGCCACATTCATGCGGACCTTGATCGCGATGAAGCGCACACTGGCGTCGCCGGCTATCTGGTCGCGCCTGGACGAACACCTTTCACCCAAGCGGATAACAGGAAGGGCACAAACCGCGGCGCGGTGAATGGGCCCTACTGGACTTGAACCAGTGACCTCCCGCGTGTGAGGTTGTCTAACAAGTGGCGCTGACCAGGGGTTTCGCGTCGAACTCGGTCTCCGTGGACACCGTATAGACACCGAGCCTTTCCCCCATCACTTTTCGCAGTAGCCCGCTACGCCTCTCCGCATAAGCAGTAGTGCCCCGTGCCTGGGGTTGTTATCTGACCAGCCACAACTGGAACGGATCTTGCTGAGTCAGTTCGGACCCGACGTGTTCATGGCGACCGACCAGGTCCCGTTGAGTCTCTTGATATACCAAGGAAACGTCGTTCCGTTGTCTAGCTGGCGGAAAGAGCCCAAACATGCCTCGCCGGGTGCCCTGTGGAAGATAAATCCACCAATCGTGCCACATGCCGGCAATTGCAGGCGTAACTAAAACCAGGTCTCGGTCCCGATGATTCCGTCTGTGGTCAAACCACGCCACGCCTGGAAGTTCTGGGTAGCGCCATGAGATAGCGGACCCCACAACCCGTCAACGGTTCCACCGTAAAAGCCGAGACCCTTCAGTATTCTCTGCACACCCGTGATCATGTTGGCACTCGTGTCATGCCCATTGCCCACCCAACAATTGTCATGCCATGCGAAGAGAGCATGTGCTTGGCATGCCGCCATAGCGGGGGGGTGCCGGAGAGAGTGTCACCAGGATCGATGCCAACAGGGTCAAACAGATCGCTCTCCGAGCCACGGCTTTCCTGATGGTCATAGATCCTCCCCCACCCTTTCCAGCAATACCAAAGCCCAGTCAATCACCGTCGCCGAAGTCAGGCTCGACAGGCTCGAAGGTGTTTCAGGCGCCACACCGAGAAGCCGCTGAACAATGACATTCGCCATTACTCCCGTACTGCCAATGGCTATCACCTGAAGAGTGTGTCCCATGTCGACAACGACGATGTCCTCTCCGTTGGACCCTCTTGACAACACGGACTCGCCCGATGGGTCGACAGCTGGGAGAGGCAGCGGGTGCGGCAATCTCTGCATCACGACGTCGAGGAGTGCCCCATCTGGAGCGACAAAGTTGACAACCACCAACCGCTCAGTCTCGGTACTGAACTCGACTGAGTCGGCGGTTTCAAGGTCTGTAGGAAAGCCGGGCAGTCCAGCCACCGCCGCAGACAAGCTCGACGCGATTTCACTGCCTCGGGTTTCAATAGGTTCGACTTGGGCAACGACGCGGTCTCGAGGTTGCTCGGTGTGACTACTTGATAGCCAACCTGATTGAGCGGCCGCGACGCCCGTAATACTCACCAGAAGGCAAGCAGTCAATGCGGCAATCCAGAATCTCCTCCGGCGAACGTGGCCCATGTTCGGCACTTCCTCGATGACGGACGGCCTCAACACGCAATATAGGTAAGCCGACTCGCCTTTGCCACCTCCCAAGGTTCAGACTCGCTCATCCAGACCCTGCACCGGAAGTTTCTCTGATGTAGCCACCTTTGCCGAGTATCAGAACCCAGGAAAGGCTCAAGAACGTGTCGCAGGACACGTTTCTTGGCGCATGCAAACGAAATCCCTCGAGACCTGCATTTGACGTCCAATGGTGGCCCAACACTGGGGGGCCAGTCAACGGGGCCGCTTCGTTTCTGTCAGTAGGAAGAAGCAGGTTCGAAGTGACCATCGCCGAGGCCTACACGAATGGACATGGGGGGCTGATCGTCTGCGCTGGCGTATGGTCTGCTGGTCGCCAGGGTCCGTTCACGCAAGCAACGGTCGCCGTATCAGCAACGAATAGGGGGAGGTCTGCGACCACCGACGCCTCGGCAGGCGTGAAGATCTCCTCGGTGGCTAGCTTCATCTCCACCAGCGACATCAACCGGAGACTCGAACCGCACACCAGCCACACATGGCTGGTCGACTTCCACACTGCGACCGCAGCCGTCCAGCCTGCCCGACAGATAGGAGCGGCGGATCGCCTCTACGGGTTCGCCAAACTTGCAACCGACAAGACGGTCACGTCGAAGGACTCGATCCGGCTCTCGATCGCCCAATGAGCAGGAAGGACTCGCAAATCTGTTGGGTCCACCCGGCCTGTGGCCCCCTGAATGCCTCGCCATCCTCCGGGAGGCGGAAGGTGGAAGGTTGCTCGGGCGTGGGGTTGGATCATGGAATCCGCAGAACTAAGGGACATCGGGATCCGTCATCTGAAACTACTCCCCCGCGCATCCTCATGGATAGGCACCCTGGGCGGTGGCGAAGCCCGAAAAGCCCTGGTGGGCCCTACTGGACTTGAACCAGTTGACCTCTCGCGTGTGAGGAATCTAGTCAAATGGCTCTGACCTGGGGCGTCGCGTCGATTTCAGCCTCCGTGGACACCGTATAGACACCGAGCCTTTCCCCCATCACTTTCGCAGCACCTTCATCGAGGTGACCGCTGACTCGCCTAACTGCTCTTTGGCTGCGGGAGGGATGCCCTAAGGTCTTTCATGAGGCGGTACAGGTGCATCGCGTTGTCGGGTAAGGGTTCAAATCCGTGGCGACGGTAGAAGGTGGCTGCCTCGTCATGCTTTGCGTGTACGAGAACTGCCCGGCCACCTATCGAGTCTGCGCTCGCAATTGATCGGAGCAGTGCATCACGAAATAGGTCACTGCCGACTCCCTTGCCGTGTTCGGACTTGTCGATGGCAAGGCGAGCCAGAAGTATCACGGGCACAGCACGCTCAGAGGGCAACCCTGCCGCCAATCTCGTGGCGCATTCAGGCGGATCGATACTGGATGGAGCAAGCGTGTAGAACCCGACGACACGGTCACCACGCGGAAGCACATAGGTCACCGAAACACTCGCCCGTTGATCGGGCCAGGCGAATCTCTTCAACCATTCGTCGAGGACGGGCTCGCCCGACTCGAATGTGCTGAGATCGTCACCAGACTCCAGACGACGAACCGGCCGAAGACCGGGCATTCAAGCCGAAGGTATCTGGCTAGACCGAGAAAACAGCTCCACCAGCTCAGGGACCGCCACAGGTGCAGCATCCAGCGATTCCACAAAACGCGTGAAGTTCTCCGGACTCATAGTCACCTTCTGATGCTCAGCTATAACAGCCTGGGCACGATCCACCGCACTAGCCACCACAAAATCAGTCTTGGTAACCCCGGTTAGGACCGCGGCCTCAGTCACCAGAGCATCACTGCTCCCGTGAACCCGGAAGTCCCAACGCTGCTTCTTGGAAGATTTCTCAGTTGCTGTCACAATCAAGCTCCTTACGTACAGACATTGTACGTACATTCGTGTGGTTGTCAATCCAATCGAAGCGTCGGCGATCGTCCCCCGGACATGCAAGGCGCACCCGCAAACCAGCGCCGTGTCTTTCCCGGCGCATGCTTCCCGACGGCTTTGGCTCCCCCTAGGAGGTCTTGAGGCTGCTTTCCCGAACGTTCGGGCCGTTGCCGTCAGTCCACGTCAACCGGTAGGAGACGTCCTCGACCTTCAGTAGCTCGTTCGCGGTCCGAAGTTTGAGATGGCAACGTAGGACGCCGTTGATAGCAAGATTGTTCGCAGGTTCCGGCTGCCCGAGACTTACCAAACCTTCTCCAGTCCCCTTGTAGAACTCCAACTCCACATTCTCGGCTTCGCTGGGACCAGGGTTGAGGACCGTCAACCGAACCTGACCTCCTGCGTTGAATTGACCCGTGACCTCTAGGTTCGCGGTCCGCTCCTGGATCGCAACTGTGCCCCCAGATACGCCCCTTCGAACCGTAGCAATCCAAGAAGCCCTGGTGGGCCCTACTGGACTTGAACCAGTGACCTCTCGCGTGTGGGTCTGACCTGGGGTTTCACGCCGCTTTCGTTCTCCGTGGACACCGTATAGACACCGAGCCTTTCCCCTATCCCCTTCGCCGCGGCCTCATCGAGATCCTCGCTGAAGCGTGAGTAGACATTGGCTGTCACGGAAATGTCGGAGTGTCCGAGTCTGTCCGCAATGGTGCGAAGGTCAAGCCCGGCTTCCCGCAACCACCCGACCGACGACACGCGGAAGTCGTGGAAACGGACCCGACGCCCGACCACTTTCTCCACTGTCGGATTCCACACTCTCGATCGAAAGTTGGACGGATTTATGGGTCCACCGCGTGGGCCCGTGAATACCAGGCCTTTCTCGCCGGGTTTGTACTTGTTGATGTGGGCTTCGAGCATCGCCGTTGTCGCCGGGTTGAGCGTGATGGTCCGCCGTGAGGACTTTGTCTTTGGTGGGCCAAACCTCAGGTTTCTGTCGGAGTCCCAAACTGACCCGTTGATCTCGAGCAATTGCTCCTCGACCGTCAGGGTTCCGACCAGCCTGTGGGACCCGGTTGTAGGGTCCATTAGATGTCCCAGGAAGTCGATCTTTGGGGCGGTTGCCGGTTTGTGCGGTCGACTTTTCCGGCGAAGAAGGAAAACCATCATGGGACGACGCATCGAATCGTATTGCGGGAGGACGCCTAGAAGCGATCGAGAATCGACGCCTCGTGGTGGTCAAAGAGGGGGAGCCGACGCATGACCTAAGTCGACGCGGTGGCCTTACCATCGCCGTACGGGTCGCGGCCTGAACCAGCGCCTTTCCAAGAACAGTACTTAGGTTTCGTCTTCGAGGTCGGTGAAGCTGACATCGCTACGACCGCCGGGCGGTAGCGCGGTCACAACCGACTTAGACGCAAGATACAGTCGACCAGACCGGACTGACGGCACTCAACACCGTGCCACCCTCTCCAACAATACATCGCATCGCCGTAACTGGCCCCGAGCGAGGGACCGTGCACGTGTCAATGGAGAGATCATCCTCAGCAACAGGTGTGGAAAGCGGAATCTCGACCGTCAGCCCATATTGATGGGTCTTGACGGTGGCTCTCCCGTCGCCAGATAACAACGAAGCAAAGCGCTGATCCTTCTCCGCAAGTCTGACAGCAGACCTCGCCACTCCAGGATCGACACCATCCCCCACATCGATTTCCCGATCCGATCCGGTACCTGCTATTCCACACGCTGCAACTGCTCCCAGCGACAGCATCAAGAGCGCCAGGCGAGCGGCGTTCCGGCTCGTCCTCGAACTCCTCCTACTTTTGGCGGTCGCCATGTCCATTCTCCTTTGCGAGTCTACGGATTTGTCTTCACGAACCACTCAGTACCAGCCATGGCGTGCGAGATAGATCCCCAGATGCACTTGTGGTTGCTGGTGTAACGTCCAGATTGGATTCCTAACGCGGTGAAACCAATGAACCATGCTCCTCCGCTGTCGCCAGGCTGGCAGGTATTGCTCATTCTGATGAAGGAGTGTGAAGAAGGCACATAGCTCGGAGCGACGTTCTTTGCCTCGATCTGTGCACATTTCCATGTGTTGTTCTGCTTGGCGAATATGCAGGCGCTCTGCCCGACCACGAGCGAAGCCCATGTGTTCGTTGACGTGATATAGCGGTCCCAGGGGGACTCTCCGATCCGAACGACGTTTACTGGTGTGCCCGAATAGAGTCTTTGTATGGACATGTCTCTCGCACCCTGGACGGAGTTGAAGGCTTGGTACGTGGAGTAACTTGTTCCCCAGTCGACATATGTAGTGTTTCCGCCGCAACCAATGTGTCCGGCGCCCAAGACTCCATAATTGAAGTAATTGTCAATGACGATGAAAGCAGCCGAGCACCCGTTCGTGAAGTGACCACCTCCCCCGGTTGTCGGCGCCGATACTTCCCCCTGATGTATCACTAAGGTATCTGCTTGTATGGCTTGATGGAGATGTTCATCGGCGGCGATCCTCTCAGCGAAATCCGCAACATCAGCGGGCAGAACGATCAGATGCACCCGCTCTTCTTGGGCTTCCACCGTCACATCAGCCTCAAGACCCCACGCGTCGCGAATTGCTACAGCCCGATGCAGGATCTCTCCTAGCGTCGTCGCCGTTACCCGAGGGGCGGATCAACAGGTCCTGGCGACTGAAGCCGTCCAGAAGCTCGAGTAGCCGATCATCGGCATCCGGCGTGAAGGAAGCATGGAGTTGAAATGGCTCCCAAGTGATCCAGAGCGATGTGAACCCGTGATGCGACTCCAAATTCTCTGACAGGCTCGACATCTCGTCGATTAGAGACTGTTCCAACGCCAACTCCTCCTCAGGCAGACCTGTGAGGTCCGCAAGCTGACTCAAGTCGGGGCCAGACCAAGAGCCATCGGACTCCCATCCGCCACCGGTGGAGAGGTTGCCCTGGCTGACGAAGAGGACTTGCACAAGTAATACCGCCGCGAAGAAACTAGTTGGCTTACGCATGGGACTCTTTCCTTTCGGATCCGGACTCTGCGCCAAAGAAGAGCAAGGTTCCGCAGCAGGAAGAGGCACCGGATCTAGCTCCCTGAACGGTGGCCTTCCTCACCAAATGGTGGGCAGATAGCCAGTCGGTCATTTGGAACCTCATCGAGTTGAGGTGGGGCGCTCTTAGGCCTCACCGTAGTAATGGGGGCTCGCACAAGCACATCTACCACCTCCGGCTGTATGTGTCAACCGTCGGACGTCGAGACACGGAGATTCCATCTTTCCCGAGTTTGTCAATCCACCGCCGTCACGGGAGTGACGACCTGGGCAAACAACCTTGGAGCACTTGGATCAAACCATCTTGTACGTCGACTCGACGGAGCTTGGTTCGCGCCATCCTCGGAGGACACCTCATGGACACCCTTGGCCCGAAAAGAACACCGAAGCGCCGGAAATCCCGCCCTCGGGTGAAAAAGGTAGACCGCCAGTCCCATGAGAGCACTGCAGGTAGTGCCTGGGGTTTTCATCGTTTTGGCTGGTGGGCCCTACTGGACTTGAACCAGTGACCTCT
>CAYNSP010000064.1:0-10486 GCA_964400035.1 uncultured Acidimicrobiaceae bacterium
CCCGGTTACTACGGGGCGTTCGTGTTCGATCCCGACTGGAACAACATCGAGGCCGTCTGCCACAACTACACGGCTGACGAGTAGTAGTCCCTTGACGTATCGAACATATGTTCGATACACTGGAGTGTCCACATGGACACACAGGCTGCTGTCATACCGGCGGTTCAACTCGAACGACAGACCGACTTACTCCGTCTTCAACCCGGTCGGATCACCGAACTGGTGGGAGTACCCGGCACCGGACTGACCCGTCTCGGTTTACGTCTCCTCGCCGACCACTCCCGCATGGCACCGGTTGTGGTCGTCGACACCAGAGGGTGGATATCACCCGAGGCCGCATGGGAGGTCGGAGTCCTCTCGGAGAGATTGTTCGTGGTCAGATGCGACGACCCGTTCCTCTGGCCGAAGGTGACCGCCGCATTGTTCGAGGGGGTCAGGGCGGTCTATGCCGAGGTTCCCTCCCGGGTCAGGGAACAGGACCTCCGACGTCTTGCCGCACTTGCCCGGGCGAGGGGAACTGCGGTGGCGATGCGATCCACCGATGGGGGTCTGCCCGTAGGTGTCGCCCATCTCCGTCTCCGGGCTTTGGGTGTCACCTGGGAGGGAGCCGATCGGGGGCATGGCAGGTTGGGGAGTAGACGTCTGATGCTGGAAGCTTCGGGCAAGGGGGCTTCCGGAATGGCCCGGCGTTTGGAGATCGAAGACGCCGGTACGGATCTGATCCGTCTGATTTCGTCGGACAGGTGGTCCATGGCCGATGGGGGGTGAGGATGTCGCAGGCGCGGACATTGTGCGTCTGGTTTCCGATGTGGTCGCTGACCAGACCGGACGCACCCTCTGACACGCCGGTACTAGTAGTGGACGACCGGGTCACCGGTGCCACATCCGAAGTCTTCGCCGCCGGAGTGAAACTGGGGATGCCGAGACGGGAGGCCGAGGCGCTCGCCCCTTTCGCCACGGTCATGATCCGTGACCCCGGGGAGGAAGCCAGACGCTTCGAGTCGGTGGTCGAACTCATCGAAGACCTGGTTCCTCGGGTGGAGATGGTGGCTCCCGGTCTGGTCTATGTGCCCGTGAGTGGAGCGGTGCGCTTCTACGGCGGGGAGGAGCCGCTTGCCGGTCGGATGGCGGAAGAGATCCATCGTATGACCGGGCATCTCCGGGGCGGTGAGGCGTATCTCGGTATCGCAGATGGACCGTTCGCCGCCAGATGGGCGGCGGCCAACGCCAGGGTCGGTGAGCCGCTCATCGTCTCCGACACGCGTTCTTTCCTCTCCCAACTCGACCTTTCCACCCTGCGGGAAGCCATGGGTGGCGACGAGATGATCCAGACCTTCCGCTGGTTGGGCATCTCGACACTGGGCGATGTGACACGGTTGCCCCGAGACGCCCTGGCCTCCAGATTCGGCAACCCCGGTCTCCTCGCCCATCTGCTCGCCAGTGGTGAGGATCGTCCGGTCCATCCCCGTGTCATACCGACCGACCTCGGGGTGCGTATGGAGTTCGAGGAGCCTCTGGAGAATCTGGATTCAGCTGCGTTTGCCGGGAGGGTGCTCGCAGAACGACTGATCAGGGGCTTGCGTGATGCCGCGGTCGCTCCTCATACCGTGACCATCTCCGCCGGGTCGGCCGAAGGCGCGGTCCGGGAGCGGGTGTGGCGTTCCGCCGACCCGTTCACCGAGAGGGCATTGAACGATCGGGTGTGGTGGCAGCTTCGGGCATGGGTGGAGAACTCGGGTGTACCCGGCGGGATCATCTCGATATCGATCGAACCATCGGATCTCTCCGGTGAGGGTCGTCAGTTGGGTCTTCTCACCGACGAGTCATCGTTGATCGAGACCGAACGTGCCCTGGCCCGGGCTCAGGCTTTGGTCGGTCCCGATCGGGTGCTCCACGGAAGACCGCAAGGCGGGCGTATGCCCGGCGAACGGGTGAGTTGGTCGCGTTGGGGGGAGCCGGTTGCAGATCCGGAACGCGACCCGAAGGCTCCATGGCCAGGGGCTACTCCAGCACCGGCACCGGCACTCGTCCCTGGGGCCGAACGGAGGGTGGACATCCAGTGGGAGGATGGGATGCCTTCGATGGTGAGACTGGGATCGCGTTGGGAGCCTGTTCTCACCTGGAGCGGTCCGTGGCGATTGAGTGGCAGATGGTGGGCCGGTGAGGGTGACGCCGATCGGTATCAGATCGTCACCTCGGCGGGAGCATTCCTCTGTGTGGTGACCCTCAATGGTGCCTTCGTCGCCGGGGTCTACGACTGAGCGGGCTCGACTACGGGATTCACCCGACTGCTCCGCCCATCTCCCGGACCCGTGTCGAGATGATTTCGTAGGTCCGGTCGCGGAGGTTGGTTGTGTCGGCTGCAGTCATCCCGGCGGTCTCGATCGGGGGGTCGATGATCAAAGTCACCGGGCCACCATGGACCCAGATCTGGCCCGGTGGGAAGGCCTCGCGGGTCCCGTGAATCGATAGGGGGAGGATCGGGAGTCCCCCGGCGATCGCCATGGTGAAGGCTCCCTTCTTGAAAGGCTTCATCGAACCGTCCCGGGGTCGGGTGCCCTCGGCGAAGATGATCAGGCTGCGCTTCTTCTCGAGAAGCTCCTGGGCCTGGCGGTTGACCTCCTGGTGCACCGCGCTGCGGGCCTGACGATCGACCTCGATGATCCCTACCGCCCTCATTCCCTGGGCGAGCACCGGGATCCGGAACAACTCCTTCTTTGCCAGATACCGGATCGGAAGCCTCACCGCCAGGAAACAGGCCATGATGTCCAGGGTTGACAGGTGATTGGCGACGACGACATAAGACCGCTCTGGATCGATGTGCTCCTGACCCTGGATGGTGAGCCTGGTTCCCGACGCCCATATCCATGCCCGACTCCATCCCCGAATCACCCGATCGATCCAGGGTGAGGTGTCTTTGACCAGGGCGATCACGATCACCAGGAACGCCCCGATCAGTGTCGCCACTATCCCCACACCGCCGGTAACGATGGTGCGGAAGACGGTGAGGGGCCAGCGCATGGTGGCGACAACTTACTCTTACCGTATGGAGAAGGCTGAGCTGAGGTCCCGGTGGCGAGGCATGCCGGGTCCCGACGCGGAGATTTCACAAACCGTAGTGGAGAGCCTTTTCAGGTGGCTATCGGCCCGGCTGCCCGGAACCGTGTCCGCCTATCTGGCGATGGCGGACGAGGTCGACGTAGGCCCTCTCTTCGAACGTCTCCCGGGTTGGCGGTGGGTCTTACCGAGGATCGAGCCCGACCTCAGCCTGACACTCCGGGATCGGGCCCTGCCCCGGGAGACACACAGGTGGGGCATGTCGCAACCGGTGGGGGACGGCGAGGCTGTCCCGGTCCATCAGATAGACGTGATCCTGGTTCCCGGACTTGCCTTCGACACCTCCGGTCGTCGGCTGGGCCGTGGGGGTGGCTTCTACGATCGACTGCTCGCCGACCGGCGAACCGACTGTGTGGCGGTCGGTGTGACATGGTCGGCGCGGATCATCGACGAAGTCCCGGTCGACGCCCACGACATGCCCGTTGACTTCCTGGCGACCGAGAACGGGGTCATCCAGACCACGAACTGAACCGCTCGATCCCGATCCGGATCATCCCGCCCTCTGGTGGCCGATCGAGATACTGGGGGTACTTGGAGACCAGGGCTTCCAACCCCTCAACGTCACTAGGGTGAAATGAGGCGACACCATCGACCCGCACCCACCAGAGATCGGACCACACATCTGAGTAGTGGTGAACCAGGAGGGAGACGGAAGGGTTCGCCTCGATGTTGATGAGACGTTGGAGCTTCCGTCCGCTCTTGGGCTTCCAGTCGATCGGCGTATAGATCACCTGACCGGACACGGCGTAGACCACCGGTACTGCATGGGGTGAACCGTCGGGACGGACCGTGCTCAGGACTCCGGTGGGCTCGTCTGCGATCCGGGCGAGGGCCTCATCCATTGTCGAGCCGGGCGAGCACCGGTTGGATGGTGGGCCAGCAGGTATCTGCCCAGCGAGCATGTCCGCGCCAGCTGACATGAAAGAGGTCGGCCGACCAGAGGGAGCGGTCACGAATCCACAGGGCGCGGTCGTCCTGGCGGGGGTTGAGCCAGACCGAGCCGGTGCGTTCGGCGACGCTCTGGTGCGCCCGGTCATATCCCAGGGATCGTCTGGTGATGACACCGCGAAGCGGTGGTTGGAGCCGGGGGATGGTGCCGAGATCACCTACCCCGCTGAGAAGGACTTCCGTACCGGAGGACCGGAGTGTGGTCGCGATATGTTCGAGCCGCGGTTCGAACCGACGGATGGGTACCCCGTGGATGGCGTCGTTGGCCCCGACCGACACGATCGCCAGATCGGGTGCCAGCTCGACTGCACGGTCCAACTGGTCGCTGATGACACTCTGGGCCGTGGCCCCTCCGATGGCTACCGAACGGAGTTGAACATGACGATCGGTGGCGATCCGCTGGCAGATGATCCGGACCCAGATCTGGTCAGCATCCACGACTCCGGGGGCGGTGATCGAGGAGTCTCCCAGGACGGCGACTCTCAGGGTGGGGTCGGAGGGATCCCCGAAGTCGCCGGACGGGTCAAACTCGGGTTGGGAGGGTGCCGGAAGGAGGGCCGCGTAGGCAGCTTCGAGGCCGAGCACAGCAACGGTGCCAAGTGCCCCCAGCTTGAAGATCCGACTGACCATCGGATCTCTAAGAGGCGTTGGCTACCCGTTCGATCCGTGCCTTGAGACCGAAACGGCCCGTCGACTCGCTGAGGTCGATGACCGCTCCCACCACGTCCGAGAATGTGGACGGATCGTCCGGGGTGAACTCGAATCGGTCTTCGTCGATCACCAACTCGAAGCGGTAGATCGATGTTCTCTGAGCGTGGATCTTGCTCAAAGGCCAGGATCCGAGATGGACACGACCGGCGGAGACACGGAATCGACCCTCATCGATCTCAATCGTCACCCGGCTGGGTTCGAGCTCCGGCCCCTGAAGTCGTCCGGTGAACTGTGTCATTGTCCTTACGAATCTAGTCCGTGTTTGCGGTCTCGTGTTCGGGAAAACGTACCGGGTCTCCGGCGGCAGCCCGGAGCCGATTGAGGATGGCAATCAGCTCCTCCAGCTCGGACTCTTCGATTCCGAGGCTGGTGAACACCTCATTGACCCGCATGGTGGCCTCGTCCAGCAGACGCCTGCCCCGGTCGAGCAGTACGGCAAGCACCACCCGGCTGTCGTTCCGGTCGCTGAGTCTTCTGATCAGTCCGTCACGCTCGAGGCGTTTCACCGCGCTGGTCACGCTGGCCGGATGGACCTGGAGACGGTCCCCGATCTTGCCCATGGGAAGACGTTCTTTGCGACTGAATCCGAGGAGACGGAGGATCTCGAATCGGGCGAAGGTGAGACCCAGTGGAGCGAGACTCTGTTCGACCCTCGCCACGAGAAGCTGGTTGACCCGGACGATGGTGGTGACCGCGGCCATTCCGGTGGCCGCTTCGGCCCACCCGTGAGCGCGCCATTGACGGTCCGCCTCAGCGATCGGGTCGAAACCGGGTGTCCGGTCGGGAGCCATTTCCTTTGACATCAAAGTATCTCCGCAATACGCTAGACGCACGATGAGCGAGCTTCAACTGACCAACAAGGTCAGGTTCGTGACCGCCACCAGTCTCTTCGACGGTCACGACGCATCGATCAACATCTTCCGCCGAATCCTTCAGGCGTCCGGGGTCGAGGTGATCCATCTGGGACACAACCGGAGCGGTCTCGACATCGTCAACGCTGCCATCGAGGAAGATGCTCACGCCATCGCGGTGACCTCATACCAGGGAGGTCACATGGAGTTCTTCCGTTACCTGCGCGACCTCCTCGTGGAGAGGGACGCAGACCACATCCGGATCTTCGGAGGGGGCGGGGGAACCATTCTTCCGGCTGAGGGTGATGAATTGGCCGAGTACGGCGTGACCCGGATCTATTCACCTGACGACGGACGGACACTGGGCCTCCAGGGGATGGTCCACGACATGATCGCTCGTTCCGATTTCCCCACAGGCGAGTTGCCCGCCGATTTCACCCTTGACCGTTTGGCAACCGACAACCACCGGCTTCTCGCAACCCTGATCTCAGCCGCGGAGAACTACTCGGACAAGTACGCCGACGTGTTCGAGGATCTGGAGAGACGGGCGGAGGACGCAAAGGCGCCGGTGGTGGGGATCACCGGTACCGGAGGTTCGGGCAAGTCGAGTCTGGTCGACGAACTGGTGAGACGTCTGCTCCTCGACTTCGAGGATCTTCGAGTAGCGATCATCTCCGTGGACCCATCAAAACGGAAGTCGGGTGGTGCCCTGCTCGGCGACCGGATCCGGATGAACTCGTTGCCCCATCAGCGCGCCTACATGCGGTCGCTGGCCACACGACAGGCAAACCTCGCCCTGTCACCGCATGTCCATCATGCGATCAATGCGGTAAAGGTGGCCGGCTTCGACCTGGTGTTGTTGGAGACGTCGGGGATCGGCCAATCCGACACCGAGATCGTCGACTACTCCGACTTCTCCATGTACGTGATGACTCCCGACTACGGGGCCGCCACCCAGTTGGAGAAGATCGACATGCTCGACTTCGCCGATCTGGTCGCCATCAACAAGGCCGACAAGGAAGGTGCCCTGGACGCCCTCAGGGACGTGCGTAAACAGTGGAAGAGAAATCATCTCGCCTTCCAGGCCAGCGACGAGGACATCCCTGTCCACCTGACCATCGCCTCTGACTTCAACGACCCGGGGACCAACCGCTTCTACCGGAGCTTTGTCACCGCCCTGGGTATGGAGTCAAGGCTCGATCTGCCGGTGGATATCGGGGCCAAACAGCACGTGGTTCCCCCGGAGCGGAGCCGCTACCTGGCAGAGATCGTCGAGAAGATCCGCGAGTACAACCAGTGGTCGGCTTCCCAGGCCGACCTGGCCGACCGTCTCTACCGTCTCGAAGGAGCCCGTGATGAAGGGGTGGAAGTTGACACCGACGAGGTGCGGGAGAAGATCGCACCGGAGAACCTGAAGGCGCTCGAACGCTGGGAGGGGATGCTCGCCGAATACTCAGGTGAGGAGTTCGTCTATCACGTGAGGGGTCGGGAGATCCGGGTGCCTCTCTATCACGAGACCCTGTCGCACACCCGCGTCCCCAAGGTCGCCCTTCCCGATTACCGCTCTTGGGGGGACCGTCTCGAGTGGCTGCTTCAAGAGAACGTGCCCGGCGAGTTTCCTTATGCGGCCGGAGTGTTTCCGTTCAAACGGGCTGAGGAGGAACCGGCCCGGATGTTCGCCGGGGAAGGCCCGCCCGAGCAGACCAACGCCCGTTTCCACTACGTGGCGGCGGGGATGCCGGCAAAACGCCTCTCGACGGCTTTCGATTCGGTGACCCTGTACGGGGAGGATCCCCATGAGCGCCCCGACATCTACGGGAAGGTCGGCAACTCGGGTGTGTCGATCGCCACCCTCGACGACGCCAAGAAGCTGTACTCGGGTTTCGACCTCTCCGACCCGATGACTTCGGTCTCGATGACCATTAACGGCCCGGCGCCGATGATCCTCGCCTTCTTCATGAACACTGCCATCGACCAGGCCTGTGAGAAGTACATATCCGAACACGACCTGTGGGATGAGGTGGAGGCGAAGATCGACGCCATGTACGGGGATCGGCCCCGACCGAAGTACCACGGGGATCTCCCCGAAGGAAACGAAGGTCTCGGCCTCCGGTTGCTCGGAGTGACCGGTGACCGGGTCCTACCCGCTGAGGTGTATCAGCAGATCAAGGCGGAGACCATCTCCCGGGTCCGTGGCACGGTGCAGGCCGACATCCTCAAAGAGGATCAGGCTCAGAACACCTGCATCTTCTCGACCGAGTTCGCCCTGAGGATGATGGGGGACATCCAGCAGTACTTCGTCGACAACGACGTCCGGAACTTCTACTCGGTATCGATAAGCGGGTATCACATGGCCGAGGCGGGAGCTAACCCGATCACCCAACTCGCCTTCACACTGGCCAACGGGTTCACCTTCGTCGAGAACTACCTGGCCAGGGGCATGGACATCGACGATTTCGCTCCGAACCTCTCGTTCTTCTTCTCCAATGGCATCGACGCCGAGTATGCGGTGATCGGGCGGGTCGCCCGGAGGATCTGGGCCAAGGCGATCAAACACCGGTACGGGGGCAACGAACGATCCCAGAAGCTCAAGTACCACATCCAGACCTCGGGCCGATCTCTCCACGCCCAGGAGATCAGCTTCAACGACATCCGGACCACCCTTCAGGCCCTCTACGCCGTCTACGACAACTGCAACAGCCTCCACACCAATGCCTACGACGAGGCCATCACCACACCCACCGAAGAGTCGGTTCGCCGCGCCCTGGCAATCCAATTGATCATCAATCGTGAGCTGGGCCTGGCCAAGAACGAGAACCCGCTTCAGGGGAGCTTCATCATCAGGGAGTTGACCGATCTCGTCGAGGAGGCGGTGCTGATGGAATTCGAGCGGCTCAACTCCCGCGGTGGCGTGCTGGGTGCGATGGAACGGCAGTATCAGCGGACCAAGATCCAGGAAGAGTCCCTCTATTACGAGCAGCAGAAGGAGTCCGGCCGGTATCCCATCGTTGGGGTCAACACGTTCCTGTCCAAGGACGGTTCGCCATTCGAGATCCCGCGCGAGTTGATCCGGGCCACGGCGGAGGCCAAGGATCGGCAGATAGCCAACCTTCGAGCCTTCCAGGAACGCAATCGGGACGCCGCCGCCAGTGCACTCGCCGATCTCCAGAATGCCGCGGTGCAGGGGGAGAACATCTTCGAGAGCCTCATGGAAGCGGGAAAGGTGGCCTCCCTGGGTCAGATGAGCCAGGCCCTCTACGACGTCGGCGGCCAATACCGCCGCAACATGTAGCGACCGCCCGTCCCGGGTTGTTCCCGTCATTCTGTGGGCTGTAGATCCCGTGAGCCGGGCTGTAGAACCCTGGGTTTGGAGTTATCCGACGCAGTTCACCCGGATCCGCCAGACTTCCGAAACGGCGCCGAGACTGCCGTCGGATCGTTTGGAGTAGACACGCCAGTAGTGGTCGGCGTTGCATGACCACACGGTCCGTGACGGGATCCATTCCGTCGTCTCGGGGCCGAAGTGCTGGGACGCGATCGGCCGGGCCCCCGGTGCCCGGGCCAATTCGGCATAGAACCCGGACGGCTGACATGTCGGGGTGGCCCCGCGCCAGGCTGACCAGTCGAGGGTGAGCGACAGATCCGGTCCGATGTAGGCGGCGCCGTCCAACGGGCTGAGGAGAATCGGGGCGGGTGGTGTGCATGGCCCCGGGCTTGTTGTTGTCGTCGGGACCGTCGTGGTGGTGGTGATGCTGGTGGGAACGGTGGTGGCGGTGGTCACCGTCGTCGTCGTGGCTGGCAGCGTGGTGACGGTGCTCGACGATCCGATGGATGTGGTGGTTGACACCGGGATGGTGGTGGTCGTCGATGTGGTGCTGGAGGTCGGAGCAGTGCCCCGGGTCCGACCGACGATCACCAACGCTCGCCCCGGCAGTCCGGTCCCGCTCTTGCCTGAACCGGTCACCTCGAGGACATAAACGCCATCGGCAGGAGGTGTCCATGTCCAGGTGAGGTGGGCGAGGACGCCCGCCGCATCAAGCGGGTTTTCGGCGACGACCGCTCCATCGACCATCAACCGCATTCCGGTCAGACCGGCCGGGTCATACGCATGTGCCACCACCTCAACCGGACCCAGGTCCACTGTGGCACCATCGAGCGGATCGTCGATCCAGGCTCGGGGGGGACCATCGGCCGGAGAGGTTGCCGCGTTCTGTGGCCAGACCAGTCCCACCCCGGCTCCAACCGAGATGGCGACCAGGAGGACCAGACCTTTACCGATCCACGTGTTCATTCCGGCTGCCCCGGTGTCATACGAGGCCTGGGGCCAGGGACCACATCGGCGACGCCGAGCCCGCCAGGTGACCCCGCCGTGGTGTCGGGGATGCAGTTGCCAGAGACCTTGGCACCCCCCAGCGAACCCGCCACAAGCAGGGACTTCCAGTGAGAAGACGAGATCGGGATGTCACTCAGGGGCGGGTCACCACCGAGGTCCTCGTGAAAGGCTCCGGAGAGGATGTTTGGTTCCGAGAGGGTGAACTCCAGAGTGACCGTAGACCCGGCCGGCATCGAACCCGGGGACGGCATCGGCATGCTGGCCGGGAAATATGGCTGGCCGGTCAGACCCTTGGGGTTGAGCGATGTGACTATCGCAGTGATCGGCCCGCATTCGAAGTCGTGCGGGGTCAGATTCTCGTTGCGGCGAAGGGTGACGGTCACCTTGATCGGCTGGTACTGGCCATAGGGCTCGGGCACAGCCTGGATGTCCACTGCGGGACGGGGGCATACGACCTTTCCCTGGTCCTGTCCGAACGTGCCGATCCAGCAGTCCTCGGGGGTGTTCCCGAACAAGGTGTTCGCGG
>CAYNSP010000065.1:0-10239 GCA_964400035.1 uncultured Acidimicrobiaceae bacterium
ATTCGGTTTCCAAACCGCATAGGCGATGCAACGGCTTGAAGTTATTCGCCACCGTGGGGAACAACCACCTCGTCGAGGAACACCTGCGGAGCCTGTCGGCTGTCGGCCAAAATGGCGTGGACAACGTCGATCACGGCGGGAGCGGCGTCAACGACTTCATTGGGCGAAATCGAGGGCGCTGCCGGCATTTCGGGGGCGACACGGAGCCGATCGGAGGCCAAAGCGGTAGTCATGCGGTCTTCCTCGTCGAAAAGCGAACCAACTGGCATTTAGTCTATACTCGACCGTACGCCGCGGCAAGAAGCTGGCACTGCTCGCGATCGAGGTGGACGACGCCTCCCTGCTCCCCGCCAACCCGTGGGGGGCGCGCTGGATCGGTGACCGCGAGATCGGCATCCTCACCGAGGACTGGGCGGACAACCCGCAGACCGTCGCCGAGACACTCGCCGACTACGCGGTCGAGAACGCCATCATCCCCGTGGGGGCGGCATCGGAGGAAGAGTGATCCTCGTAGGCGCCCACACCCCCGCCACCCACCCGCTGGAAGAGGCGGAGGCCCGGGGAGCCGACCTGGTCCAGATCTTCCTCTCCAACCCGCAGGGCTGGCGCAAGCCGGCCCCACGCGCCGACGCCGCCGAGCTGAAGGCGTCGAAGATCCCCATCTATGTCCACGCCCCGTACCTGATCAACGTGTGCGCCGACGACAACAAGGTGCGCGTCCCGAGCCGGCGCATCCTGCAGGACACCTGTGACGCCGCCGCCGAGATCGGTGCTGAGGCGGTAGTGGTTCACGGTGGTCATGTCACCGGTGACGGTCCCCAAGAGGAGGGAATCGTGCGGTGGCGGAAGGCCCTGGAAGCCCTGGATTCCGATGTCCAGGTTCTCATCGAGAACACCGCCGGGGGTGACAAGGCAGTGGCCCGACGGGTCGACTGGGTGGCTCGACTGTGGGAGGAGATCGGCGGATTCGGCGTCGGTTATGTTCTCGACACCTGCCATGCCTGGGCCGGTGGCGAGCCCCTCGACGAGTTGGTGGAACGGACTCTGGCGGCGACCGGTCGGATCGATCTGGTCCATGCCAACGACTCGAAGGATCCCTTCGACTCACGTCGGGACCGCCACGAGAACCTGGGGAAAGGCCAGATCCCACCTGACGACCTTGCCCGGATCATCATCCAACCCGGCGCCCCGATCGTCGTCGAGACCCCCGGCGGGGCGGCAGACCACGCAGCCGACATCGCCTGGATCAGGTCGCACTCGATGTGAGATAGCCGCCGACTATTCGGGTGCGACGTCCACGAATACGTGAATCGGTCCTCCATACGGTGTCACCCAGACCTCGCGGGTCTCTCTGTCATAGGTGATCCCGATCGGATGGTGACCGGTGGGGTGTTCTTCCAACTCCACCAAGTCAGCGGTGCGGACCTTGCTGAACGTGTTGGAGTGGTAGTTGACCACGTAGAGGGCGGTCCCATCGTCACTCAGTGACATGCTCCGGGGTCCCGAACCGGTAGCGACTTTGCCGACCACCGTTCCGGTCGCCAGGTCGAGTTTGACGACCCGCCCCTCACCGTTGAGCGACACGTACAGGGTGGAACCGTCGGGACTCATCACCACGTCCCGTGGGGCACTTCCTACCTTCTCGATGTATCCGACCTTGAATGTGCCCAGATCGATTGTGGCGATCCGGGTGGAGCCCATGACCGCGATGTAGGCGGTTCGGGAATCCGGGGAGATGGCGACGCCACGGGGAAACCGCCCGATGTCGACCCGGGTGATCTCGATGCCCGAACTGGTGTCGACGATGGACACGTCATATCCACACCAGTTGGAAACCACCAGGAGGGAGTCGTCGGGGGTCACCGCAAGGAACTTCGGGACGGGGCCGACCCGGATCAGCTGGTCGATCTCAAGGGTCTGTGTGTCGATCCGGTAGACGAAGCTATCCGGCCAGCCTGCCCGGGCGCAGCCGTCGCTGGCCGCGGTGCTGAGTCCGCCCCCGTACATCTTGTAGTTCGAGACGTAGGCGTAGCGACCGTCTGAGGTGAAGGCGGCTTCGACCGGGGATCCCTGAAGCTCGGCGGTGAATTCCTCATGCCCGAACCGGGCGGGAACAACACGATCAGGGATCGTGGCCACCAGTTGGTAATCCCGGTTGTAGACCGTGATGGTGTGCCGGTACATCATGTTCTGGGCGAACACCAGACCGGTACCCGAGACCGCCAGGGACTTCGGAGAGATCGCCCCGGGGATGTCGGTGACTTTGACCAGGGTCCTCTCCGCCGATGTCAGTCCGTCCGGTGGGACGAGGGTGGTGGTAGTCGTTGTAGGGATGGTGGTGGTCGTGGTTGTCGAGGTCGTGGTGGTCGACGATGTGGTGGAGGTCTGACTGGTGGTGGTTGAACTGGGCGGGGCCTCGGTCGTGGTCGGTGTGGCCGCGGCACAGGCAGTCAACACGACCAGGACGGCGATCGATCCGAATCGTCTCACCGCCAAGAACCTACAACGACCCCGGGACAACACCGGGGTAGGTGGATAGGGGTAGGGGGTACAATTCAACGGTGGCAAAGAAGATCACCGTCCCCGATATCCGTTCCCGCAAGGGTGGCCCCAAGATCACCATGGTCACCGCATATGACTACCCGGGGGCGGTAATCGCCGACCGGGCCGGTATCGACATCATCCTCGTTGGTGACTCCGTGGCCAACGTGGTCCACGGTCTCGACACGACACTCGAAATCGGTATCGACGAAATCGTGATGCACACCAGGGCGGTGAAACGTGCCCGGCCCAACGCACTGGTCGTGGCCGACATGCCGTGGCTCAGCTTCCACATCTCACCGGAGGAAACCGTGCGCAACGCCGGTCGTCTCATCCGTGAAGGAGGCGCCGAAGCGGTCAAGCTGGAAGGCGGACGGAAGCGACTTCCCATGATCCATGCTCTGCTCGATGCGGAGATTCCGGTGATGGGCCACGTCGGGCTGACCCCACAGTCGGTCCATGCGATGGGAGGCTTCAAGGTCCAGGGCAAGGCGGTTGACGCCGCTACTGAGATGATCGCCGACGCCCGGGCGATCTCCGAGGCGGGTTGCTTCTCGATCGTCCTCGAAGGCGTGCCAGATGTTCTCGGGGAGATCATCACCAAAGAGGTGGATGCCCCGACAATCGGAATCGGCGCCGGTCCTTCATGTGATGGCCAGGTGCTGGTTTTCCACGACGTTCTCGGCCTCGGATCGGGCAACTACCCGAAGTTCGTCAGGGCATACGCCAATCTTGCTGACGATGCGGTAGCCGCACTCGAGGCGTACAAGGCCGACGTGGAATCGGGTGCGTTCCCCAGTGACGCCGAGAGCTATCACATCCCTGACGAGGTGGCCACAGAACTCCTCAAGGGAGCCCAGAGCGACGGTTAAGCAGCCTTCGTCGCCAGGCATGCAGGTGAAGGAAACCCAGCTTCGTCCTCCGGGTCGGAAGGCCTGGAGGAAGAGGCCCCCATGCCCGGAAGGGCATGGGGGAGGAGGCAGTCGCTCCCACCAACCAAAGCATGTCTGGCGTAGTGGGCAGTCGTTCCCCCCAACCATCCTCCTCTTCACACTTCTCCTGGTTGTCCTGGCCGCATGTGGCCCGTCCGCAGACGACGGCCCGTTCCCTGTTGAGGAAGTCCGTGTCGGGGATCATGCCCTCAGGGTCTGGGTGGCGGCCGACGCCGACGACAGGGCACAGGGACTCATGGAGATGGAAAGCCTGCCCGAGAACATCGACGGCATGCTCTTCGTGTTCGAGACTCCGGGGGAGTACTCGTTCTGGATGCTCCACACCCTGATGCCTCTGGACATCTGGTGGTTCGATTCTGATCGCATCCTGATTGGGTCTACCGCGATGCCACCGTGCGAGATCCAACCCTGCCCCAGCTACCCACCCCCGGGCGCGATTCTCTACGCCCTCGAAACCCCTGCCAGCAGCCATGAGTTCGAGAACGGCGCCGTCCTGAACCGATAGCGGACAACGGGAGTCCCGACACCATGGGTCCAACTCCTCTATTCAGCCCTCACCTCACTGGAGATGATGACGGTGACGGGCCCGAGAGGCGAGCCCGTCGAAAGGAGGTAATGCCATGACAACTCTGCGTGAGCGTCAGACGGCGGACCTCGGCCGGGTGCCCAGGCGGACCCGGGTCGTCGAGTGGACCCTCGGGATCGTGGGACTCCTGGCGGCGGCCGTCGGTGCCTGGATGTACTTCGTCCCGGCGGACTGGTTCCTCGGCGGACTCGCCGAGGCCTGGTACTTCGGGGTGTTCATCGCCGCTGCAGCCCTGATTGCAGTGGCGGCAACCGCATTTGCCCGCCAGATGTTCATCGCTGACCATGGCTGGACAGCCCGCGTCATCACCGCCACCCTGGTGGCGGTTCTCGCCGCTGCTGCCGCAGTCGTGTTTGCGGTGATTCTGCTCATCTGATCGAAAGCGTGTCGTGGAGGGTCCCCCGGACTCTCCACTGACGCGCGCAGATACCCCTGTGGGCCACTCCGGGTTTCGTAGAAGAGGTCGGAAACACGTAAACTTTCCGACGAAAGAGAACGCACCGACGTCTCGCGCCGTCGGGGAGCGTCCAACCCCTGCTCCGCAGAACGGAGCCGTCCGAACGGATGTCCACAGGAGGTGACATGCGCGATTATGAAGTGATGACCATTCATCGGCCTGACCTGGCCGAGGATGACGTCGAGAAGAACATCCAGGCACTCGAAGCCCACCTGAATGGTGGTGGTGCCGAAGTGACCAAGCGGGACATGTGGGGCAAGCGTCGGTTTGCCTATGAAATCGAACACCTCAACGAGGGCTATTACACAGTGGTGACCTTCAAGGGTGACACTGTTGCCGTCGACTCCCTCGACCGCATGTTGTCCCTCGCTGACGAGGTGCTTCGCCACAAGATTGTTCGTCTGGGCGAGTAAGGGACTGGAATTCGTCCCACCCCCACGGCATAGTCGGGTGAGGGACGAGTAGAGGAGAAATCTCGATGTCAAACAATGTGACTCTTATTGGAAATCTGACGAGCGATCCGGAGCTCCGGTTCACCCCCTCGGGAGTGGCCATGGCCAAGATCAGCCTCGCCGTCAACCGGCGCTGGCGTGACCAGCAGGGCGAGTGGCAGGAGAACACCAGCTTCTTCAACGGCACCGTGTGGCGTGAGCAGGCCGAGCAGGTGGCCGAGTCTCTTCAGAAGGGGACGCGGGTCATCGTGACCGGTCGGCTAGAACAGCGGACCTGGGAGAACGAGCAGGGCGAGAAGCGTTCGGCGGTCGATATCCAGATCGACGAGATCGGTCCGTCCCTGCGGTGGGCAACCGCCACCGTCAACCGGACACAGAGAAGTGATGATTGGTCGGGAGGCCGTCAGGGGGAGGGTTCCGCTCCCACCCCGGTCGCCCGTGAAGAGTACGGGCCGGACGAGGCCCCGTTCTAGGAGATCGAAATGCCACGTAGAAACAAGAGACAGCCGGCACCGACACGAGGGCGTCGTCAGGAGTTCCGTCGCGGTAAGCCACGCCCCTGTCAGGTGTGCACCGGAGACATGGTGATCGATTGGAAGGACGTTTCCGGTCTGCGGAAGTTCACCTCCGATCGGGGAAAGATCCGTGGTCGCCGGGTGAGCGGACTGTGCCCCAAGCACCAGCGTGAGGCTGCCGTCGCCATCAAGAACGCCAGGGAAATGGCCCTTCTCCCGTATGTGAGCACACGATGAAGCTGATCCTCACATCCGAAGTCAAGCCACTCGGCAAGAAGGGCGATGTGGTCGATGTGGCCAACGGGTACGCCCGCAACTATCTGCTCCCCAAGAGGCTGGCCATCCCCGCCAACGACGGTGCCCTGAAGCAGGCCGAGGCCATCCGTGCCGCCCGTCTCGAGGCGGAGAGCCGTGCCCGGGAGACCGCTGAGAACATGGCCCTGCAGCTCGCCGGTAGCAGGGTGGTTTTGGCCGCCCAGGCCGGCGACGAAGGCCAGCTCTACGGTGCGATCAACGCCGGAGACATCGTCGAAGGGATCGCCCGGTTCACCGGGATCCAGTTGGAGCGGGGCCAGATCCAGATCCCGAGCCCGATCCGTGCGATCGGCCTCCACGAGATCACCGTGAAGGTCCACCCCGAGGTCGAGTTCCCCGTCGTTATCGACGTGATTCCCGCCTAGGTCCCACCTTTCTACCGGGGGGAGCGACTGCCCCACCCAAGGCTTCGCTTTGGTGGTCCCAAACCTGCAGTTGTGGGACGAAGGGCTTGGGGGACTTTCGCGATCTAGGTGAAGTTTTCGCGCTCAGGCTGCATCGCGAAAACAATTGGCCCCGGGGGTTTCCATCCCCCGGCGGTCTCGTCTAAGTTGCTGACGCTTCCCCCGCTGGTAGCGGCAACTTCCCCGCCCGGCGGGGTCTTGTTTGCCAAGACCCCCCGAAATCTGTCGGTGCGCGCCCGCATAGTGATGGGCAAGGAGTTGAAGAGTTGGTGACAGAACAGACCCAGATGCGGCCCGGATTCAGGAGCCCGCCGCATTCTCGGGAGTCCGAAGAGTCAGTGATCGGGGCTGTCCTCCTTTCCGAGGAGGCGGTCAACGAGGTCATGGACCGGATCAATCCGGAGGACTTCTACATCCCGGCGCACCAATCGATCTTCGAGGCGATGCGCGAGTTGTTCAACACCAACCAGGCGATCGACGTGGTCACCGTCGCCGAGGAGCTGCGACGCAAGGGTGAGCTGGAGAAGATCGGCGGGGTCCAGTATCTGACCCGTCTCGTCGACATCGTCCCGTCCACGTCGAACGTCGCCTATTACGCCGGTGTGGTTGAGGAGCACGCCAAGCGGCGCGAACTGATCCGGGCCGGCGCATCGATCACCGACTACGCCTTCACCATCGACGACGACATCACTGCAGTACTCGACCGCTCGGAACAGGCGGTGTTGGGCGTGGCCGAGAGGAGGGCCTCCCAGACCCTGATCGAGGTCGGACCCATGCTCACCGACATCCTCGAGCAGATCGAGATCATGGAGCAGCAAGGCTCCGACATCGTCGGTCTGGAAACCGGGTTCACCGACCTCGACCGTCTCCTCGGAGGTCTGCGGCCCGCCAACCTGGTGGTCATCGCCGCCCGCCCCGCCATGGGTAAGAGCTCTCTGGCGATGGGGGTGGCGATGCATGTCGCCAAACAGGGAAAACCGGTGGCGGTCTTCAGCCTGGAAATGTCCAAGGAGGAGTTGACTCACCGGATGCTCTCGATGGAGGCCCGGGTCGATTCCAGGAAGCTCCAAACCGGCCAGCTCGGTGATCTCTGGTCACGGGTTACCACCGCCGCCGGGAAGATGTACCAGCGTCCCATCTTCATCGATGACTCACCGGTGGTGTCGGTCACCGACATCCGTGCCAAGTGCCGACGGCTGAAGCGCAAGAAGGGTCTCGGGCTGGTGGTGGTCGACTACCTACAGCTGATGCAGGCGAGCCGGGCCGAGAACCGTGTCCAGGAGATCTCTGAGATCACCCGTGGGTTGAAGAACCTGGCACGGGAATTGGATGTCCCGATCATCGCCTGCTCCCAGTTGAACCGTGCGGTGGAGCAGAGGGAGGACAAACGACCCCGTCTCTCCGACCTCCGTGAGTCGGGTTCTATCGAGCAGGACGCCGACATCGTGATGTTCATCTACCGCCACGAGAAGTACCACCCCGAGGACACCGATAAGAGGGGCATCGCCGAGATCAACGTGGAGAAGCACCGTGCCGGCCCGTCGGGACGGGTGGAACTCACCTTCCTCGCCGAGTTCACGACATTTGGCAACCTGGGCAAGGACATGATGTGATGGTCGGACGATGATCTTCTCCGACCGTTCGATACGCGAAGCCATCGCGGCTGGGAAAGTTGAAATCGACCCGTTCGAACCCTCCCATGTACAGCCCTCATCCGTCGACCTCCGGGTCGGCAACGGGTTCAGGGTCTTCGTAAATCACAGGTACTCGAAGATCGATCCCCGGGACCCTCAAGCCGACCTGACCCAGCTGATCGAAGTCGGTGAGAACGAGCCGTTCATGCTTCACCCCGGGGAGTTCGTCCTGGGTACGACCCTGGAACGGGTATCGATCGGTCGGGACATCGTTGCCCGATTGGAGGGCAAATCATCGCTCGGTCGTTTGGGGCTTCTCGTACACGCGACCGCGGGATATGTAGACCCGGGTTGGCAGGGTCACATCACCCTTGAGTTGTCCAACGTGGCCACCTTGCCAATAGCGATTTATCCGGGGATGAAGATCGGCCAGATCAGCTTCTATCAGATGACCACCGAGGCCGATGTCCCTTACGGATCACCCGAGCTTGGCTCCAAGTATCAGGGTCAAACCGGTCCGACCGCATCACGATCTCACAAGGACTTCCCAAACTAGATTGCCTTACTAGCTAGATAGAGGTACTATCTAGTGGGATGAGTCAACGACGCGATCCACAGTGGCTCCGCGGAGTCCTACCACTGTGCATTCTCTCCGTCCTCACCGACGGGGAGCAGTACGGGTACGACCTCGCCCGCCAACTGGAGGAATCGGGACTGGGCCCGATCAAAGGGGGCACCATGTATCCCGTGCTCGGTCGGCTCGAAGGGGAGGGGTTGGTTGCGATCCGATGGGAGTCTGGTGTCAGCGGGCCGAGTCGCAAGTACTACCGGCTGACCGATGACGGACGCCTATACCTGATGTCTGGAGGTAGAGAATGGCTGGAATTCAACGCCAGCGTCGCCCGATTGTTGCGGGCGGCCCTGGGCGGGGCAGAGCAATGACCGACCCCATCACACAGTATCTGGACGACCTGGTGATTCATCTCAGGTTGCGGGGGGTCAGCGGCGACGAGATCGGAGCGATTCTCGAGGAGACCCGGGATCATCTCGAGGAATCCGGGGAGGACCCTCGTGAAGCATTCGGGCCGGTCGCCGTCTATGGCCGGGATCTGGCGCGGGCGAAAGGGTGGCGGGATCGACCCTGTGGCTGGACCCGGAAGGAGTTCGCACTCGCCGCCATCAATCTCGTTTGCTGGTTTCTCGTGGTGCGCGCCGGAGTCGCCTGGGGGCTCGGAGAACCCGCCCGGATCACCCTCGGGATGCTTCTCGGGCTGGTGTCCGGGTTGGCCGTGGCCGCCTGGGTGGTCTGGCCAACAGTGGTGGCGTATGCAACCCGGAAGGCTGGTCTCTGGCTGCCTGTGGTCTGCACTGTTGCGGCCGTGGCAGTCGTGGTCCTGGTGATCCGCATCGGGGAGTCGAAGGTCTGGGGCAACCCGGTTCTGGTGGCATGGAGCGCTCCGGCGGTGGCTGTTTCTGCCCTCGTGGTCTTGATCGTCACGATCGTTCCCCTGATCCGTCATCCCGACCCGATACGCCGCCCCGGATCCTAAAGCCCGCCCGGCAGCTGGATTGAGGTCCGCTGAGTGGCCCTGAGGCTGTCAATCAGATTCGACGAGGGCGGCTGCGTACTCGCCGACGGAGCGTTGGTAACGCTTGAGATGCGGTGCGAGGGCGGTGAGGGCATGTGAAACCGCCTCTTCGCCCCTTCCCAGGTCGATGAGAATCAGTGCCAGGAAGGCTCTCAACTCATCCTGCAAAATCCCGGACCCGCTGGACAGTTCGGCCGCCAGGAGGTCATAGGCCTCCCCCGGCTGGCCAAGGTTGCGGAGGGAGGAAGCCATCTGGATCAGGGCACGGGTACGACGGTCCTCTCCGAGACCCGTCGCCAGGGCCTTCCGGTAGTAATTGACAGCAGTCTGGGCGTCGTCTGTGGAGTCGTAGGTCCCACCGAGTTCGAAATAGGCGGCCGCCTTCAGGGCGTCGGGTGCCTCCGAGCACAACCGGTGCATGTACGCGCGGAATCCGGGGACATCGGAATCGTCGAACCCAGCCCAGGCTTCAGCAATACGGGTTCCCCATTCGGCTTCTGTCATTCCGCCGAGGCTAACGGAGCCTGGATCGATGCTGAGGTGGGCCAAGAGACACGATGAGAGCGGGTGAAGGGAATCGAACCTTCGTTCTTCGAGCTTGCTCGGGAGGTTGGGGCCTCGTGTTCGGTGAACACGGGCGATGGGGTGTGGAGCGGGTGAAGGGAATCGAACCTTCCTTCTTCGAGCTTGCTCGGGGGGCCGGGGCCTCGTGTTGGTGAACACGGGCGCTGGGGTGTGGAGCGGGTGAAGGGAATCGAACCTTCGTTCTTCGAGCTTGCTCGGGAGGTTGGGG
>CAYNSP010000066.1:0-10050 GCA_964400035.1 uncultured Acidimicrobiaceae bacterium
CAACAGCCAGTACGCCGCCCGGCTCGTCAATGCCATCCTGCCGGACGCCGAGATGACCGTGCTGGTGGTCGACGTGGCCCCCGCGGGCATCCTCCGAAGACTCTTCCGACGGGACCGGGGCGAGCGGGGGAACCCCGACGATGTTATCGCCGAGTTGACCAACCCGAGGGTCCTGCGGAGATGGGCCCGTGATCCCGCCGCGGCGATCGCTTCCGAGAGTGCGCTTGGCTACGACCTGGTCGTACTGGGTGCCACCGAGACCGGTGAGGGGATCTTCTCCAGTGTTATCGACCGGGTCCTGGCCCTGATAGAAGTGCCCTCGATCGTGGTGCGTCTCCCCGACGGACACGGTGGTGACCTACCCCGACGCATATTGGTGCCGGTGACGGCCACCCGATCGGCACGGGCGGCCGAAGAATTCGCCTACACATTGGCCGACGCCACCGGGGCGAGCGCGGTGGCCCTGCATGTGGTCAACCGTCCCGAGCAACAGGGTGTGCTTCATGAGGATCAGTCGATCCGGGTTAGCCTGGCCGATGGACAGGAATTGGTTGCGGCTTCTGCCGAATTCGGCCAGCGTCTCGGTGTCTCAGTTGAGACCACGGTGCTGGTGGCTACCAACGCCGAACAGGAGATCGTAAAGTTCGGGAACTCGGGTGACGTCGACCTGCTGGTGATCGGGGCCAGCACCCGGGCCCTGACCAACCGGCCGTTCTACGGTCACCGTGTCTCCTACATGCTTTCGGAGTCCGAGTTGCCCGTGGCGATCGTCAGCCTGCCACCGGCGAGGACACCGAGAGTTCCGAAGTACTGAGGTCGAAAGAGGAAACCGCATGAAGCGCGTGCTGGGACGGTCAGGGATTGAAGTAAGCGCATTGGGGATGGGCTGCTGGGCAATCGGCGGGCCATGGCGGATGGTCAACCCTGCGACCGGGGCGGCCTACGAGTCGGGATGGGGCCCGGTCGATGACGGCGAGTCGATCAGGGCGATACATGCTGCCCTCGACAACGGCATCACCTTCTTCGACACCGCAGCCAATTACGGGGCAGGCCACAGTGAGGTGGTTCTCGGGGAGGCCCTCAAAGATCGCCGGGACCGTGCCGTCATCGCCACCAAGTTCGGTCACATCGTCGACGAGGCCGACAAGACCGTCCATGGAGACGACGCCAGGGTGCTGGAGAACATCCGAGCCGACGTGGAGAACAGTCTGCGAAGACTCGGCACCGACGTCATCGACCTCTACCAGTTTCATGAAGGCGAGTACGACCCGGTGAAGGCCGTGGAGGTTCGAGAAGAGCTAGAGAATCTGGTCGACGAAGGAAAGATCCGGTGGTACGGCTGGAGCACGGATCTACCCGATCGAGCCCGGGTTTTCGCCGATGGGCCCCACTGCACCTCCATCCAGTTCAGGTTGAACCTGTTGCATGACGACCCGGAGATGCGTGGGATTCTGACCGCGGCCGGACTCGCCGGGATCAACAAGGATCCCCTGAACAAGGGAATCCTCACCGGCAAGTTCAGAAGCCCGACCGGGTTCCCCGCCGACGATCTTCGGTCCCGGATCGACTTCAGCGAGGACTGGGTGGTGAAACGTCTCCATCTGGTCGAGGATCTGCGTCCTGTGCTCACCGACGGTGGACGGACCATGGCACAAGGCGCCCTCGCATACATCTGGGCGGTTGACCCCAACCTGATCCCGATTCCGGGAATCCGAACCCCCGCCCAGGCCGCGGAGAATGCCGGCGCGATGAGGTACGGGCCTCTCAGTGCCGATCAGAAGGCCGAGGTCGACCGGATCGTCTCAGCGGCGGCCTGAAACCCGACTGCCGATCATCCGGGAATAGCGGACACCAGACCGGGTTGATACATGCAAACACATATATCGGGAGAATCATGCAGTTCGGAACCTTTTCAGTCAGCGACATCACCAGAGACCCGGTCTCCGGTCGGACGCCCAGCGAGGCGGAACGGATCGAGGCTCTGGGCCGGATCGCCCAGAAGACAGAGGAGGTTGGTCTGGATGTCTTCGCCATCGGGGAACACCACAACCCGCCATTCGTCTCCTCGTCGCCCAGCACCTTCCTCGCCTACATCGCCGGGACGACCGATCGGATCATCCTCTCGACGGCGACGACGCTGATCACCACCAACGATCCCGTCCGGATCGCCGAGGAGTACGCCATGCTCCAGCACCTGGCCGGGGGTCGTGTCGACCTGATGATGGGGCGGGGCAACACCGGACCGGTCTACCCCTGGTTCGGGCAGGACATCCGTCAGGGTCTTCCCCTCGCCATCGAGAACTATCGACTCCTCCACCAGCTCTGGCGTGAGGATGTCGTGGACTGGGAAGGCGAGTTCCGGACGCCTCTCAAGGGTTTCACATCAACACCCCGTCCCCTCGATGGAGTGCCCCCATTCGTCTGGCACGGGTCGATCCGGAGTCCCGAGATCGCCGAGCAGGCCGCCTTCTACGGCGACGGATTCTTCGCCAACCACATCTTCTGGCCCAAGGAGCACTTCATGCGTCTCGTCGGGTACTACCGGGAGCGGTTTGCCTATTACGGGCATGGAACGGAGAAGGAGGCCATCGTCGGACTTGGAGGTCAGGCCTTCATCGCCCACCGGTCCCAGGATGCCTGGGACACCTTCCGCCCCTACTTCAATGAGGCACCGGTGTACGGGAACGGCCCTTCTCTTGAGGAGTTCACCGAGACCACCCCTCTCAGCGTGGGGAGTCCTCAGGAGGTCATCGAGAAGACTCTCACCTTCCAGGAGAACTTCGGTGATTACCAACGTCAGCTCTTCCTCATTGACCACGCCGGCATGCCTCTGGAGATGGTGCTCGACCAGCTGGAGCTGCTCGGCGGGGAGGTCGTCCCGGTGCTTCGCAAGGAGCTGGCGGCGAGAAAGGATCCGGCCTCAGCTGACGCTCCGACCCATGCGTCCCTGGTCAGGGCGAAGTACGGGGACGGAGACCCACGTCAGGCGGTTCCCAATCCGAACCGGGGGGACAACCTGACAGGACCGCTCCCGTATGTCGACTCCGATCCGACCCGGCGGGCGGTCTACCCGGTCCTCTGATGCGGGTGAAACTTGCCAACGAAGCCTGGGAAGCGCTCCTCGGGGCGCATGGAAGGCTGGTCAAGACTTTCGCCTCACAGGAAATGTGGGACCGGGTTTCGATGCGGGAGTACGACGTGCTCTACACCCTGGCGAAAAGCGACAAACCGACCCGGCTCGGAGACCTTCATCGTGGGGTCCTCCTCAGCCAGCCGGCCCTATCGAGGATGGTCGATCGTCTTGCCAACCGGGGTTTGCTCGAGCGTCAGGTCGACCCCTCCGACCGGCGCGGTGTACTCCTGTCGCTAACCAAGGATGGCCGCACTCTCCAGAAACAGATCGGCAGACGTCACGCCCGCAGGGTGGCTGAGTCGATGTCGTCTTCATTGACCGATGAGGAACTCTCCACCCTCAAGGGGCTCTGCTCCAAGCTGGGCTGACTCCTACCGTCTGGCTGGGTCGGGATGCGCCAAACGGGCGGCAGCCAGGGAGGTCCTCAGCCGAACGGAGGCCAGCAGGCCGAGGATGGCGAGGACCATGCCCACTCCGATGGATGCAGCGAAACCTTTCTGCACCGCCTCGGCAGCACCCGGTGGTCCCGCTCCCGCGGCCGAGGCGATCAGCTCCCTGACCAGTTCGACATCACCCAATTGCAGGGTGACCACATAGAGGAGGATCGCTCCACCGATGGCCGCTCCAAATGTGAAACCTTGATTTCTGACGAACAGATTGGCCGAGACCACCCGACCCACCTGGGAAGCGTCGGTTGAGCTGCGGAGAAGGGTGAGGGCGGCATTGGTGACCATCCCAACCCCGACGCCAGCAGTGAAGAAGAGGACGAAGGACAGGTAGACCACAAGGTCGAGTAGCACCGCCGCTGCGGCGAGGCCGAGTGACGGAATGGCGACGGAGAACCCGAGGATCATGATCCAGGACTCGGAGTGCCGGTCAGCCATCCGACTCGAGATGATCGCTCCGGTCGTCCAGCCGACGGTTAAGGGAAGGACCGACCAGGCAGTGAGGGCGGGGGAACCCTCCAGACCGGCACGCACATAGATCGGTATATAGGTGGAGAGGGTCATCGACCCGGTGAGCAGGAGCCCGGTGGCCAGGGCAAGACCCCGATACGGCTGTGGAGTGATGTGTTCCAGTCTGACCAACGGTGCCCGGTTCCGGCGAGCATGCGCCACGTACCCGGTGAGTGCCAGCGCCGACACACCCAGCCAGAGCAGCGACACTGCATTCAGGGCGTTGACCGCGAACAGGGTGGCCACAGTGAGGGCCGCAAGAAGGAAGGTCCCGGTCGCGTCGAGGCGGACAGAGTGGTCGCCGAAAGGTCCGGGTAGGACCCGCCATCCGACGATCAGGGCGAGGATCCCCATCGGCAGGTTGATGTAGAAGATCCATTGCCACGAGAGGAAGGTGAGCAGGGCGGCGACGATGGCCGGACCGGCCACACCCATGACGCCCCAAACGGTGGCATTGGCGGCGAAGGCCCGCCCCACCAGGGATGGTGGATAGACCAACGAGACCCCTGAGGTCCCCGCGGAGATGATCAACCCCCCGCCAACCCCCTGAAGCAGCCGCAACGCAATCAGGGCTTCCATCGACGGGGCGAAGGCGATGGCGAACCCGCTCACGGTGAAGATGGTCACCGCAAGACGGAAGACCCGGTTGACGCCCAACGCATCGATGAACGGGCCGGCGACAACTGTCGCCAGCGTGGAGGTGACCATGAAGGCGGTAATCACCCAGGGGAGAAGTGAGACGTTGCCCAGGTCGGTTGAGATGTCGGGGAGGGCGGCGGCGATGCCCATCGCCTGGAACGAGGCGAGTGCTGCTGACGAGAAAATGGCGATGGACGCGGGCAGCAGTGGCCGGGAGAGGACACTCCGGGGTTCTGGCATGCCGGCCAATCTAGAACTGCTTTAGATCAACCCCGCCGTTCCGACCGTCGCAGGAACAGCTTCCTGATCTCCGCCGCCCAGAGCACCAGACTCGCCAGGGCGAGACACAGGATCCAGTCACCGATGTCGAGTGGTGCGGTTCCGAAGGCCCGATTGAGGAATGGGGCCTGGACGACGGCCACCTGCAACACCAGGGACACGAAGATGGCAATCCAGACGAGGTGGTTCCGGAACAGTCCCCGAAATGCGCTCTCACGATCTGACGGGGCGTTAATGCAATTGAACAGCTGTGCGAGGACCAGTGTGGTGAAGGCCAGAGTTCGTGCCCGGGTGCCGTCACCGGATCCCTCGAAAAGGCCGCCGGGCAACCCGAGGTCGAGGGCGACGAGGCTGATGATGGCCATTACCAGTCCTACCAGAATGATCCCCGACCACATCTCCCGATTGAGCATCCGTTCGTTGGCTGCTCGTGGGGGACGGGACATCGCCCCCGGGCGGGGTGGGTCCAAACCCAGCGCCAGGGCGGGCGCGGTATCCGTCAGCAGGTTGATCCACAGGATCTGAACCGCAAGGAGGGGAACCGCCACCGCCCCCAGATGGCCCTCGAGACCGATCAGGCCGGCCCCGAGGACACCCAGGAACATGGTCAGGACTTCTCCGAAGTTCGAGGAGATGAGGAATCGAAGGGTGCTCCTGATGTTGGCGAGGATCGCCCGCCCGTCGCGGATGGCGGTGACGATCGTGGCGAAGTTGTCGTCGGCGAGGATCATGTCGGCGGCTTCCTTGCTCACGTCGGTTCCGGTGATCCCCATTGCGACGCCAATCTCGGCGGCCTTCAACGCCGGTGCATCGTTTACGCCGTCGCCGGTCATCGCCACGATGTGCCCGGCGTGTTGTAGTGCGGAGACGATCTTGAGCTTGAACTCCGGCTCGACCCTGGCGCAGACCGCGGTCGTCTCGAGGGCGGTGATCAGTTCGGCCTCGGACATGCTGGCGATCTCGATACCGGTAAGAACCCGGGAGCCAGTTGCAGCTATCCCGAGCTCGTCGGCGATCCGCAGGGCCGTGCGCGGGTGGTCTCCGGTGATCATCAGAATTCGCACTCCGGCCCGTTGGGCCTCCTCGACCGCGGTTCGTGCCTCCGGTCGGGGTGCATCGCGGATACCGACCATTCCCATGTAGATCAGGTCGTTTTCCGCATCAGTCTGGTCGTCCGCGAGGATCCGGTAAGCCACTGCGATTACCCTCAGGGCTTGATCGCCAAGACGGGCGACTTCGGCCAGGATCTCCTCTCGCCTTGACGCCGTCAGCGGCCTGACCTCACCCGCCACCCGTTCGGAAACGCATTGCTCCAGGACTGCATCGGGTGCTCCCTTGGTCACCGCGTTGAGACGCGCGTCCCGCTCGGCGTCGATCACGATGCTGGTCATCATCTTCCGTTCGGAGGTGAACGGGATCTCATCGACCCGATCGAATCTCTCTTCCCTCTCCCGGGTCACACCGAGCTTCGCCTCAGCGACCAGGAAGGCGCCCTCCGTCGGGTCACCCTCGACGGTCCATGTGCCATCGGTTTGCACCAGTCGTGCGTCACTGGCCAGACTTCCTCCACGCAAGACCCGGCCCACCTCGTCGATCAGAACCGGGTCATCGAGAGGGTTGCCTTCGTAGAGGAACTCACCCTCGGGGATGTACCCGGCACCGGTGACCCGCACCTCTCCGGAGCCGGTCACGATCGTCTCGATCGTCATTTCGCCCCTGGTCAGGGTTCCCGTCTTGTCGGAACAAATGATGGTTACCGAACCCAGGGTCTCGACCGTCGCCAAACGTTTCGCAATGGCGTCCCTCCGGGCCATTCGCTGCACGCCGAGTGCAAGAAGGACGGTGAGGATGACCGGTAGTCCCTCGGGGACGGCGGCCACGGCCAACGAGACTCCGACCAGAAGGACAGCCACTGCATCGGTGGCTGAACTGATTCTGGTGGTGAGAAGGATGGCTCCGACCACCACCGCGCAGATGATCAGGACTGCGACGACAAGCGTCTTCCCGATCTGTTTCACCTCGACCTGGAGCGGAGCGGGTTGGTCCGGGGTCTCCTCGAGAAGACCGGCGATGCGACCCATCTCGGTATCCATACCGGTGCCAGTGACTACCGCCGTGCCTCTGCCCCGGATGACCGCGGTGCCGCTGAAAACCATGTTTGAACGTTCCGTCAGTGGAGTCCCGACATCGATCGGATCGGTCTGCTTGCCAACCGGCGTGCTCTCTCCGGTGAGCGGGGCCTCGCCGACCTCCAGGGCAGCGCTCTCGATGAGTCGGGCGTCAGCCGGAACGGCATCACCCTCGGACAGGACGATTACATCCCCTGGCACCAGGTCCGAGGCGGGCACCCTCACCGGGACCCCATCGCGGACAACAGCCGAAGTGGTCTCGGTGAGTTGTTGGAGAGCGGCGACTGCCTCCTCTGCTCGGGCGGTCTGGGCATACCCGAGAAGCCCGTTGGCGATGACGATGGCAGCGATGACGATCGCCTCGATCGGCCACCCGCCGGCTCCCTCGGCCGACCAGACCACGATCGAGACCACCACGGCCGCCATGAGGAGATATGTCAGGGGATCGGTGAAATGCCCCAGCAGTTTCCGCCAGGTGGGGACTTTCGAGCGGCGCTCCAACCGGTTCGGTCCGTACCTGGCGAGACGGGCACCTGCCTCGGTCTCGCCCAGACCGGACACCGGATCGACCGCCAATCCGGCGGTCAGCTCCGCTACTTCAACTGCCCATGGATGGGGGGTACGGTCGGCCAAAATCGGAGGCTACCTGTTCACAGGGTGTCAGTTTCCACGGACCTACCAGCCCGAAGGCCGAGCATATCGATCGTTCCTCTTGATCTCGGACGAGCCTGGAGGAGGTGCACAGCGCCCGACTCACCTCTGAGCTCCACAGGTCCGATGTCGTGGAACTCGATGTGGTCCCGGTCAGACACATCGGAAACAGCCCGGCTGACCAGAACCTCGTTCGATCGTGCGTAATCTGACCCGTTACCGGCCGATGAGGTCCTGGTTTCTCCGAAGCGAATTTAGGCTGCGCCGGTGTATAGCTCCTGGAGGATCGTCCTTCGTCGCGCCCTGTCGGACCGCCTCATGTTGTTCGCGGCCGCGGTGACCATCCTCCTCTCTGTCACGGTTCTCGCCGCCAGTCCCATCTATGCAGATGCGGTCACGCTTGCCAGCCTTCAAAGAATCCTCGAAGAGGGGGAGGCCGACTCCAGCATCGCCGTCACCACCGCCCAAGCGCCATCTGACTTCGATCGCCTGGATACGATCGTCCGCGGGGAGGCGGGGGACTCCTTCCCCGGTGGCAGGATCTTTGCCAGGGCGACCGGGACCTCGGCTCAGCTCGACGTCGAGTCCGAAGGTGATCTGTTCCCGCTGGCGTCGGTGCAGTACATCGAGGAGATCGAGTCCCACGCAACCCTCGCCGCTGGCTCGTGGCCCGAGCCCGGGCCGCCACCCTATGAAGTCGTCCTGCTCTCCCAGACCGCCGTTGCACTCGGTGTCGGACCCGGCGACGAGCTCCTCCTGACCAACCGACGAAGCGGGGCCGAGACACCCGTGGTGGTCGTCGGTGTGGCCGATGTCGACGACCCGTCCGATCCGTTCTGGCATGGTGATGAGATGTTCGCTGCGGGGGTTGTTGAGACACAGACCTTCCGCACGTACGGACCGTTCATCGTCTCGATGGAGACCCTTCTCGGGCCGATGTCCCATCTCCAGACCGAGATGTCCTGGCGGGTCATCCCCGACCATGCCTCCATGGCCGTCGATGCGATCCCGACACAGCTCCAGGCGGTGCTCCTGCTGGAGGCCAGGCTGAATGCAGCTGTCGGAGAGCGTGCGTCGGTGTTCGAAGCGGCGACCGGCCTCGATGAGATCCTTGCCGATGCCGAGCAGTCTGTAGTCGCCACCAGATCGGGTGTGCTCATGCTCGCACTCCAGCTGGCGATCCTCGCCGGGTACGCCCTCATGCACACTTCAGGGTTGCTGGTCGACAGTCGCATGGTCGAGACCGGGCTCCTCCGGGCCAGAGGTGCCGGGAATGGCCAGGTTCTGGCCGTCGCCGGCATGGAGGGTGTGATGCTGACCCTTCCCGCAATCATCCTCGGACCACCCTTGGCCACCCTGCTCCTCCGCTTCCTCAACTCGGTCGGGCCGCTGGCAACCATCGGTCTTCAGTTCGAACCGCGGGTGAACACGACCGCCTACCTGATCGCCCTGGTGGCCGCCTTCTTCTGCATCCTGGTTCTGTCGGTGCCCGCCTACCGGGCTTCCCGGACTTTCAACGACTCGCTGATCGCCCGATCCCGTCAGGAGACGCGGAGCCTCTCCCAGAGGGCGGGATGGGACATCGCCTTGATCGTTCTCGCCGGGATCGGCTTCTGGCAGCTTGCCGCCAATGGCGTCCAGCTGAGCGCGACTTTGCGTGATCGATGGGGGATCGACCCGCTCCTGGTGGCCGTCCCGGCCCTCGGGATGCTGGGTGGTGCCGTGCTTGCCCTGCGGTTCGTACCCCTGGTCGCCTCGATCCTGGAACGGGTCACGGCCAGGGGGAGGACTACGGTTCCCGCACTCTCGTCGTGGCAGATCGCACGCCGTCCTCGGCGCTACGCCCGTGCCTCCCTCCTCTTGATCATCGCCATGAGCGTCGGGTTCTTTGTGTCCGCCTACACCAATACCTGGACCCAATCACAACGCGATCAGGCGGCCTTCCTCGTCGGTCCATCGGTTCGGTTCACCCCGGTCCGAAGCTCGGTCGCTCTGAGCGATCTCCATCTCCGGGCTGCTCAAGAGGCGCTCCCCGGTGTCGACGCGGCCACCCCCGTCGTATTCGCCTCGGGCCAGCTGATACGTGGTGGTCCGGTTACCCGCTTCTTCGCACTCGACGCCTCAGTGGCGAGCCGGACCATGGTCCTTGGTTCCGACGTGCTCGGTGCGAACTTTCCCGGGCTCATGGATGAACTTGTCGAGGCCCGGCCGGAATTGGCAACCGTCCCGGTTCCCGGAGAGCCAGGGTGGATCCATGCGGTGA
>CAYNSP010000067.1:0-9918 GCA_964400035.1 uncultured Acidimicrobiaceae bacterium
TGCTCCTCAAGCCGGTTCCGTTCGTGTCCGGACGAAGTCCTTCCGTGTATCCACATGTAGAGTTCGATCTGTCGTTCCTGGTCGACGCCACCCAGCCGGCGGGGACGCTGGTTGGGGCCACCGGCGGAGCTGCGGGTGACCTGCTCGAGTCGGCAGGTGTCTTCGACGAGTTCAAAGGTGTCGCTGATGGCAAGAAGGCGATCGCGATCCGATACCGGCTCCGTGCCCCCGACCGGACCCTCACTGCGGAGGAGATATCCGAAGTCAGATCGGTGATGATCAAGGCAGCAGGCTCGCTGGGTGCCGAGCTCCGGGGAGCATGACCGCGACCCTTCATGACATCCTGTCCGGGCCACCGGAGGAAGCAGCACCAATGCTCCTGGGGTCGTTTCTGGTCTCCGACGTGGATGGCAAGCGGGTTCGAATGCGGATCGGAGAGGTCGAGGCGTATAAGGGCGAGGATGATCCCGCCTCACACGCTTTCAAGGGTCTGACCGAGCGGAACGGATCCATGTTCCAGGCACCAGGCACACTGTACGTCTACCGCTCGTATGGGATCCACAGTTGTGCCAACACCGCGGCAGGCCCCGAGGGTGTCGGTTGGGGAATCCTGATCCGGGGTGGCGAGATCGTGGAAGGAGAGGGGATCGCCAGGATGCGCCGGGGACGGATGGATCAGCTCAGTGATGGCCCCGGAAAGGTCTGCCAGGCGTTGGGGATCAGCCTGGAACACAACGGCCTGTACCTCCTGTCGGGTGACGGTCCGTTGTGGCTGGAACCAGGCCCGGCACCATCAGTCGTTGTGTCCACTCCACGGATCGGCATCTCCAAAGCCGCCGACCGCCCGTGGCGCTTCGTCTCCGCAGTCTCGGCTACACACTAAGGAGTGGTGCGACCTGGCACTACCACCGGCGGGGTGTATCTGGCAGAAGAGGTCACTGTTCCCGACGGGATGCCCAAAATGACGTCCTCCTCCAATTTGATGAAGGACTCGGCCACCAGCCATCCTGCTTGATCGAAGTCGACCGTTTGACGGGTCAGAATCCCGCGATCGTGGTACTCAATCGCCAAAGCCAGTCGGTTGTCAGACTCTGCAAGGGTCATGCCAGGGAGATCACCAAGTATCCGCAGCACCGCCGCGCGTTGTACCGGGGTTGTGAATGGGTCTCGCATGATCCGCTTAGCAACCTCAAGATGCTCGACCGCCTCGGGAAGATCCCCGGTGGCCGCGGCAGCCTTAGCGATGAACTCTCGAAGTTCGTTTGGGTCGCTAGGCAAGAGGCGCTGTTCAGGCGGTTCCATCGTCTCCCGAACGACTTCGCCAACGCGGAATACCTCATCCAATCCAGCTGCAAAGTAAGCAGCGGCTGCAGCTGGGGAGAAGAAGACCGGCTGCTCGTTGACCGTGCGAGTCTCGATCGGCCCACTTGAGGTATACCAACTCTCCCGTCTCTGAGGCATTAGGCCAATTGCCAGCCCTTCATTGAAGCTCGAGTCGGGAGCATCGGCGCGGTGGATGACAAGATCCTGACGTTCGGCAACGACGTGGACATATTCGTGGTGGCTGATGGTCAACGGTGCAACCAATGCGGCCGATCGCGCTACCTCATCCACCGAAGCGCGAAGCTCAGACTGTTTGAGGGCGGGAGGAATTGTAAGAAGCGCCCCGACGAGGGAGATCACCACAAGGACAGAAACCAGAACATGGCGGCCATATCGGGGCCGGGAGTACGTACCCGAACTTTCCCGAGCGATGAGGTCGTCAAGTCCGCCTTGAGCGATATCGAATGATGTTGGCCGCGGCTCGGGCGAGCCAGCGAAGTTCCGCAGAACGTTCCCGATGTGGCTATGGTCCCTGATGGTTTCCTGCTTCCTTGTAGATCTGCTCAGCTATCACGTCGTCGATATCGATTAGAGCCGCTAGCTTTCGCTTCGCACGATGGATCCTGGTTCCGACTGTCCTGGCGGGCACCCCCAGGGCCATTCCCACCTCCTCGTAACTCAAGCCCTCCAGTTCGTGAAGGAGGAGAGCATCTCGGTACTTGCTGGACAGAGTTGCCAGAGCTTTGTTAACGGTTTGACTGAACTCGTTCCGAAGGATAATTGTCTCAGGCTCTAACTCAGAAGCTGCGGCCAAGTCGACAGCCAGTTCGATTGGATGCAGCAGTACCTGCGCCCTTCGCCTTCTAATGTGGTCACCGACGGTATTCGTCGCGATCCCATATAGCCACGGCAGGCAATCAGCCACGTCAGTTTGGTAACGGTGTCTTGTAGTGAAGGCTTTGCTGAATACCGTCAGAAGCAGGTCCTCAGCCTCATTCGGGCCGACACGTCGCGCAAGAAGTCGATAGACAGCAACTCGATGCCTCCTGAATAGCTCACCGAACAATTCGGGTGTGTCCAGAGACCCGGCGATGAGTTCGGCGTCGGTCAAATGGTCCTCCGGTACTGCGATGCAGCGTAGCGTCGGTCGCCACGCCAGGGTCAGTGCGCCACGTTGGAGTTCCGCGACGGGTCTTCAATTGTGCTCTCAGAAAACGGTAGAGCACCTTCGGAGATGTCACAGGCTTGGCGCCTTCGTGAGCGTTATCCCGACCTCATGCGTCCCGAAACTCTTTGATGACAGAGGGAAGAATCCCGCGACTCCTTCCAAATAGAGGTTTGAAAGGGTCTTGGGGAGATGCTCCAAGACCGACTGGTTCTTCACATGAGGAGGTAGCGAGTGACATCGAGTACGTTCACACCATGGATCCCGGCCACGGAGGCCGGTGGACGGGGACGATTGACGCGGTCCACAAAGCGACTGGTCATGGGTCTCGCCTTGATCGTCGCGACACCGTGCCCGATCGAATGATCGGAGTCTCGTTTCCTCATCCCGCGCGGTGGTCTCCCCGGAAATCGAGAAGGTCGCCGACGGCCGGAGCCTTGCGATCGCTGACTGTGCTTGGCCTGCTCCTGTTATCAGCATGTTTGCCAGACTCTGCGTCAGGACCCACTGTGGGACCGACAGACTCGACCTCGGGGTCTACAACCTCGACCCCGAGGTCAACCGGGGAGGAGATCACACCCCCCGGACCCGAGCATCTAGCGGAGGTGGCTCGTCGGTTCTTGCTCGACGATCCTCCCCAAGACGCCCAGTTTGAGAGGTATATCTCTCCGGACGAGTATGGCGCCGTGATGGTTCCTTGTCTGAATGATCAAGGAATTCCGGCAAGACACTCAGGGGATGGCGGAGTCCTATACGGTCACATTCCAGAAGAGCAGGCTTTGTTGCAACGTGAGGCGCTGTATCGGTGTGAGGTACGGTTCCCAACACATCCGAGGTACTTTGAGCCGCTCAACGCAGAGCAACTGGGTCGCTTATACGTCTACCTGGTCGAAGATCTGGTGTCTTGTCTGGAAACCGAAGGGTACAACGTATCGTCGCCACCGACGCTTGAAGTCTTCATTGGATCATTCAACGACCCAGCAGTGCCCTCATGGCATCCCTATCCCGCCGGCGACCCCCGAATCCAGCAGCCAGAGGAGTGGAATCGTTTAAACACGGCTTGCCCACAGTTTCCGCCGTTGGACGAACTGTATGGCACTCAGTGAATCATAACGATCACGAAACGCGTACCTTGGACCTTCCGAGTGAGCGTTCCACGTCCTGGAGCGTATGGAGGTCGCTCCTGTTCGTGATGGTCGGCATCGGTGTGGGCGCGGGTGCGATCTGGGCGGTTCAGGCGGTTCTGGGCGATGCTCCCGAGCCTATGCCCACTCAAAACGCCTTGGTCTACACCGTGGCTGAGGAGTCAGTAGAACGGTCTATGCCGGTGATCGCTGTCGCGGACCGACCCCGTGAAACCGTGGCGATCAACCTCCTGGACGGCATGGTTACCCGGATCACTGAGTTTGAGACGCGTGTTTCGAGTGGAGACGTGGTTTACGAAGTTGCAGGGGTTCCTGTGCGTGTGGTCGAAGGCACAGTTCCGTTCTACCGGGAAATGGGTCCGGGGATGAACGGGGATGACATCAGACAACTCCAGACAGTGCTTGTCGACTTGGGCTATCTGAGCATCGAGCCCGACGGAGCCTTCCGGACGTCGACATCCACTGCTGTCAGGGCTTGGCGTCGCGACCTAGGTTTGCCGGCCGGTGATCGCGTGGCCTTGGGGGAGTTGATTGCCATCGCAGGTTTGCCGAGGATTCTGGAGGTTGCCGAAGGGATCCAGGTGGGTCGCCTGGTGTTTGCCGGCGCTGATGCTCTCGTCGCTCTGGGTGACGAACCGATGTTCGAACTTCCCGTGACTGAGGAGCAAGCCCGAACCCTTGAGTCGGTGGAAAGCCTCGTCGTTGAGCATGAGGGTACGGAGTGGGGTGCCAGAGTCGTCGCCTCGCGAAACGATCCGGAGAGAGGTGTCATAGTCCTCACCTTGATAGGCCTTGACGGTGGACCAGTGTGTGGAAGCTCGTGCGATTCTCTCCCGGCCGGGAGGATCCAGCTTCGGGGTCGGGCAGTCATGATTCCTCCGACGCAGGGGCCAGCGGTTCCGGTGGCAGCATTGCGGACGGAGCCGAATGGTGATGTCTGGGTGCGGTTGGAGTCAGGAGAGCAGCGAACAGTCAACGTCCTCGCCACTGTTGGGGGACTATCGATCGTGGAAGGGTTGGAAGTCGGAGATCGTCTGGTGGTCGGTGGAGGCTCGGACGTAGACGAGAATGGTTGAGATCGAACTCCGATCGATCACCTTCCGCTATCGCGGTAGCGCCGATGCGATCTTTGACGGACTCGACTTTCGATTTCGAGCAGGAGCCGTCACGTCGATCAGCGGACGGTCCGGACGGGGCAAATCCACCCTCCTGTACATGGCCGGCTTGCTGCTCAAGCCCGCCTCTGGAGAGGTCCTACTTGGTGGCAGGCGAGTCGACGATCGTTCCGATGCCGATCTGGCTGACCTACGGGCGACCATGCTGGGGTTCGTATTCCAGGATGCCTCCTTGGATGCGTCCAGGAGTGTCCTGGACAACGTCGTTGAACCGGCGTTGTACGGGGGTGCCCGGCGGCGAGATGTGGAACTCAGAGCAAGGGCACTATTGGCCGAGTTCGGCGTCAACGTCCCACTCGACCGCAAACCTGGCGCGATCTCAGGCGGACAGGGCCAGAGAGTTGCATTGTGTCGTGCCCTCGTCCACGGTCCACAGGTCATCATCGCCGATGAGCCAACCGGGAACCTCGACCCGGAGTCAGGTAGTGTCGTGCTCTCCGCCCTGCGTTCTACCGCCAAGGACGGTGCCACGGTAATCATCGCCAGTCATGACCCCGCGGTGCACGCTGTCTCCGACGAGGTTCTCGCGCTATGAGACTTGCCGAAGCCAGCGGAGAAGTGCGTCGGCTGCTCACAGCCAGGCTGGTGCAGACGGTTCTCGTCGGGGCTCTTGCGGCTGCGATGGTCCTCTCGGTTCTCCTGACGGTGGGACGGACCATCGCTCTGGAGCAGATCGTACAGGCGCGTACCGAGACGTCCGAGGCTAGAACCGTCTTGATCTCCGACACAGGCACAGAGGGACTTATCCAGCCCGAGACGGTCCGCATCCTCGCCCGGATGGACGGTGTATCGCAGGTTATCGCGACCGCAACCCCCGTTGACGGTGTGAACTTTCACCTCGGAGAGGGAAGCAACCGCATCCCGGTGTGGGGGGTGGTCGGTGATCTGTCGGACGTGGTTGTGCTTCGATCGGGGCGCATGCCGGGTCTTGGAGAGGCCCTGGTGTCGGAGTCGGCCTTGGACGAGGTGAGCATGGCTTCACCGGCCGGAGCCCTTGTACTGACTGACGGTCATGAACTCCCAGTCGTAGGAACCTTCGAACCACGACCTCCTTTTGGCGAGATGGAGGCAGGGGCAGTGTGGATGCTTCCCACTGAAGCCCAAGGCCTGCGACGACTCTATGTTGTGGCGGTCAGCGTCGCCCACATCGACTCCGTCACTGGTGCAGCGTTAGGGCTCTTTGACAGCACCAAGTTGGGAGACCTCCGCGTCGAACGATCTGCCGCCATTGCAGAACTTCAGCAGTTGCTCGCAGGAGACCTGAGTCAGTTTGGTCGTGAACTGGTCGGTCTGGTCCTTGTTGCCGGCATGCTCCTGGTGGCACTCGTTCTCTTCGCCGAGGTGCTGACCCGGCGGAAAGACCTGGGACGGCAACGTGCACTGGGAGCGCGGAGATCTACTGTGATTCTGCTGCTTGCGGGCCGGACTGGAGCCTCCGCCACTATTGGGGCGCTTCTCGGGCTTGCCGGCGGGCTTCTCTACTTGTCCCACCTTGGGGCGATGCCGACGGCGTCATTCGCCGCGGGACTTGTCGTACTGGCGATCCTCGCACCAATCCTCGCCGCGGTCCTTCCGGCGTGGTGGGCAGCACGACGGGATCCGGTTCTGGAACTCCGCACTCCTTAGAAGCAGAGAACTGGTAGCTCAACTCTGAGTGATGAGCGACCTCCACTTGGCACCGCGCCAGTGAACGACCAATCCAACGCGGTGAACCTAGTTGGTGCGACGCCAACCGAGCGCGAGCTGCCCCGGATGCCAATAGCCGCCAAACGTCAGCCGCAAAGGCGGGCCTAGCTTTGTTGCGTAAAAGGGAAGAAATCTGAACGCCGAGACAAAGTAGAGAGGAGAGCGGGATGGATTGTGCCCCGATGTCACCGGGACACGTATACGGCTTTGAGAGTAGACAGGGGGAAGACGATGACGGTCGTAGAACAGGACCTTTGGATGAACTCGGTTCTTAGATCGCGGCGGTTGCTAGTTGTTGCCACGACCTTGATAGCTCTAGTGCTTGGCAGCCCTCAAACCGCGTATGCTGACGACGCTTACTTCGGCACTCGCAACTGTGCTGCTGACTACAACTGCTACGTACAGTCGAAGGCCACCGGCGGAGTCGAGCACTATCGTTGCACCACGGCTTGGGCAAACTGCGTGCTAAAGGGAAACTGGTCGAACGGGAGTAATCCAGTGTGGCGGGCGAGTTGGCATGGCGGCGGCAACCAGGGTGTGTTCATCTTCACGTCTGGAGAATTGGTCGAACAGTATGCGACGTGTTGGTGTACAACCCAGCCAGGATGCATACAGCCTTGACTCTGGCGAGAGTCTTGGCATGGCGGCGACTCATGCGAGGAAGGGAACGAACTTACTCTTTCGACGGCAAGACGAGTAAGGGAGCGCGGGCCAACTTGTTGGCGATCGTTCCACTCGTCGCCATGGTCTGCCTTACGGCTTGTGCATCTGACTCGAGGGGACCTTCCGCCTCCGCGTCGCCGGACACGACTGCAAGGTCGGTTGATGGCGATGTTCCCCCGCCTGGTCAGGACTATCTGGAAGCACTAACGAGGCGGTTCATGCTCGATGATCCCCCTGACGACGCGAGGTTTGAACGCTATATCTCGCCGGACGAGTTCGGAGAAGTGATGGTGGAGTGCTACATGGGGCAGGGGATTCCGGCCAGGCTCTCCACAGATGGCGGGGTCCTTGTCGATGAGATTCCTACCGAGCAAACAACCTTGCAGCGTGAAGCCGCCTATCGATGCTGGGTTCGCTTTCCGACGCACCCCAGATATGAGGAGCCGCTAAGTCGGGAGCAGCTCCGGGTTCTATACGAGTACAAGGTCGGGGAACTGACCGAATGTTTGGAGGCAGAAGGGTTCGAAGTTCCGCCGCCACCGACTGTCGAAGTGTTCATAGCCTCGTACGAGAATCCGGACACGCCGATGTGGGACCCCTACCCTGGCACGGATCCCCGGGCACGGGAGCGTTGGGAACAACTCAACCAAGTCTGCCCGCAAAGTCCACCACTTGACGTGTTGTATGGGGATCGTTGAGGTCTGGCGCTGAACCCTGGGTCCTCGGTTCCGAATAGGGCAGCTACGGCTCATCGAAGTAGTGGTTTACCCTGCGGCGTCCATGACCGACCAACTCGACACGATTCTCAGATATGCCGACCAGGTGGTGCCACGCGACGACCTGGTGAAGAAACTGGAGCTGGGACGTCCGCTCCGGGTGAAACTGGGTCTCGATCCAACGGCGCCGGCGGTGACCCTTGGGTGGGCGGTGGTGCTACGAAAGCTTCGCCAGTTCCAGGATCTTGGTCACACCGCAGTGCTGATCGTTGGTGACTTCACAGCCCAGGTGGGGGACCCGTCACTCAGGGATGCCCAAAGGAAGCGTCTCACTGCCGAAGAGGTCAACGGATACGCCGAAAGTGTCCTCGGCCAGTTCAAACGGATCCTCTCCGAAGACAACCTTGAGATCCGTCGCAACTCCGAGTGGCTGGGATCCCTGGACATGGCTGGACTGTTGGAGCTGACCAGTGCGGCCACGGTCGCCCAAATGCTGGAACGCTCGGACTTCGCCAAAAGGTATGAGGATGGTGTCCCGATCTCGGTGATGGAGTTCCTCTACCCCCTGCTTCAGGGTTACGACTCAGTAGCAGTTGAGGCGGACATCGAGTTGGGTGGCTCCGACCAGTTATGGAACCTGATGATGGGTCGGGTGGTACAGGAACGATATGGCCAGGAACCTCAGGTGGCGCTGACCGTGCCGCTACTGGTCGGTACAGATGGTGTCCACAAGATGTCCCAATCGCTGGGCAACTACATCGGGATCGAAGAGGATCCCGACGAGATGTTCGGAAAGACGATGAGCATCCCTGATGGGGCCATGAGTCAATGGCTCCGTCTCGCCGCCGACCTCGGCCCTGACGAAGTCGATGCCATCGAGTCAGGTCTTGCTTCTGGAGCCCTTCATCCGAACCAGGTGAAACGCCGTCTCGCCCGAACTGTCGTCGACCTGTATCACGGCCCGGGAACGGGGGCCGACGCCGAAGCCCGGTTCGATGAGATCTTCCGTCACGGGGGAGTGCCCGATGAGATGCCCGAGCACACGCTGGGTTCGGACGACACCGTGAACCTCCCGGGGCTGCTGCGCGAGGTCTTTAGCGTCTCCGGTGCCGAAGCCCGTCGGCTCATCGACCAGGGTGCGGTCTCCCTGGACGGGGAACCGACCCGGGTCTACGAGGCGTCCAAAACCGCACTTGCCGGAAAAGTCCTCAAAGTCGGGAAGAGAAGGTTCGCCAGACTGGTTGAGTAGAGGGCAAGTGCAATAGACTTGCATAGGTGGAGGGAGTCGCTACGATTCCCGTTGGTCGGACACCCGTCCGGCTCATCCGCTACGACCGGGTCGCAGTTTCGCGACGGGTCGAATTGTCGTCTGTATCGGGGCCGCGATAGAATCGCAGTCCCGTCTGACACTCGAAGATCAGATGCGGAGCTTTGGGCTCCTTGACAACTGAACAATGTGCTAAAAGCCAGCAGTGCGCCATCGTCCTCCGAAGGGTGGAAGATGGAGCATTTCTAAATACGACACACGGATCGAGCAATCGGCCCGATGTGTCGAGTGTGCAATTAAAAAGCTCCGGGACCGTCAGGGTCTCGGAAAAGCTCTGAGGTCCCTCACGGACCTCGGACCCAAATTGCAAACCCTTCACTGACAGGATTGGCGCCCTCGGGCGTCTATGAATGTACGTTGGAGAGTTTGATCCTGGCTCAGGATGAACGCTGGCGGCGTGCCTAATGCATGCAAGTCGAGCGACGCATACGGAAGGGGTAACCCATCTGTATGACGGAGCGGCGAACGGGTGAGTAACACGTGAGCAACCTGCCCCACAGACCGGGATAGCCCAGGGAAACCTGGATTAATACCGGATACCCTCGGAGGACCGCATGGTCAATCGAGGAAATGCCTTTGTGCTGTGGGATGGGCTCGCGGCTTATCAGCTAGTTGGTGGGGTAACGGCCTACCAAGGCGTCGACGAGTAGCTGGTCTGAGAGGACGATCAGCCACACTGGGACTGAGACACGGCCCAGACTCCTACGGGAGGCAGCAG
>CAYNSP010000068.1:0-9698 GCA_964400035.1 uncultured Acidimicrobiaceae bacterium
CGCGGAAGGTGCGTTGACAACCTAGATTACCAACCGGCCTGTCGGTAATCCGATTCCGGAATCAGTGGTTCTCGAGGAAACCCTGGAGCTTCGCCGACTTGTCGGGGTGACGCAGTTTGGCCAGAGCCTTGGTCTCGAGCTGGCGGATCCGTTCCCTTGTTACGTTGAAATGGGCGCCGACTTCCTCGAGAGTTCGCATCTGGCCGTCGGCCAATCCGAACCGCATGATCAGGACCTCACGCTCCCTCGGGTTGAGACCTTCGAGGGCGATAGCCAGCTCGTCCTGGAGTGAGGCAAAGCTGGCCGCATCCGCCGGGCGTTCCGAATCGGGATCCTCCATCAGATCACCGAGAGTCCCATCGTCGTCCTCCCCTACCGGGGTCTCCAACGAGACCGTGTCGAGGGAGATCCTGGTCAGTTCGACCACTCGCTCTACCTCCATCCCAACATCCTCAGCGAGTTCCTCGACGGTCGGGGCACGACCCAGGGTCTGGGCGAGGTCACGTTCGGCCCGATACAGCTTGTTCATCGCCTCCATGACATGGATCGGCATCCGGATCGTCCGACCCTGATCGGCGATCGCCCTTGCCATCGCCTGTCTGATCCACCATGTCGCATACGTCGAGAACTTGAAGCCCCTCCGGTAGTCGAAAAGGCTGACCGCACGCATCAACCCGACATTTCCCTCCTGAATCAGGTCGAGCAGCGCCATCCCCCGTCCCACGTAGCGTCTGGCCAGCGACACGACCAGGCGGAGGTTGGAACGGACCAGCTGATCGTTGGCCGAATTGCCAAGTTCGACCTCGTGTTGGAGGAGGGCCCGATCCTCGTCGGTCAGATCGTGGTCCTCGGCCAGACGTTGGGCGGCGCGCTGGCCGTTCTCCATCATCATGGCCAGTTCGACCTCCTGTTGGGCGGTGAGGAGCGGGTACCGACCGATCTCGTTCAGGTAGAGCCGGACCGGGTCGGACACCGAGATCTGGCCGACCTCGACCTCTTGGTCGTGGGCGGAAGGGCCCTCCTCGAGGAGCTTGATGCCCTTGATCCTGAGTTCGTCAGCGACCTTCTCAAACGCCTCACCGGGTGCCTCGATGTCTTCGAGTTCCTGCTGGACCTCGGCCATGGTGAGGAATCCGCGATGGTTTCCCCGCTTGATCAACGCTGCGGTGACCCGGTTCAGATCGTCTTTCATGCTGACCCCAGAGTTCGCTTTTCCTGCTGTAAACCTATCAACTCCCGCAGGGCATCGGAATGCTCTTGTGTCCCTTCGGCCATGTTCTTGATCCGTTCCTCGAGGGCGTCGATCTTCGACTCAACCCGACGCACCTGGAGGAGCCTGGCGACATCGGCCCGGTCGGGCTTCGGTCGCGTGTCGAGGACCAGTGATCGGGCCAGCGCGCCGACCTCGGGATCGGTGATCCGTTCCAGGTCAACGCCATCTCCGTTGGAGACGGCTGCGGTGTAGACGGCGCGGAGCCGGAGGTCGGTGAAGTCAGACTCGTCGACCTCGACGTCCCACCCGGGGTCGGAGAGGATGACACGCAGCAGTTCCGCCTCGATCCGGTTGAGCGGCCGCTCTGTCATATCCCTCTGTGGGGCGGCCTCCTCCACCTTGCCGGAGGCAACCGCCTTGTTGACCACCTCCAGGTCGAGACCTATACGGGCTGCGGCGAAACGGGCGTACTCCTGACGGGCGATGCCGTCGCTCACCCGCCGGAGGAGACCGACCACTGCGTGGAGCGCTCGGGCCCGACCCTCGGGCCCGTCGAGGTCGAACTTCCCGACCTCCTGAATGATCCGTTGCTCGAGGAGGGGACGGGCTTCGGCTACTGCCCGGGCTAGCTCCTCACCACGACCGACCTGCACCAGGTCGGCGGGGTCGAGCCCGTCCGGCATCACCGCCATCCTCAGGTCCAGGTCGAGACGGAACGGCGACTCCAGGTCGTCGCTACGCATCGCCGCATTGGAACCGGCGGCGTCTGCATCGAAGGCGAGGACGACCTTTTCTGCGAACCGTCGGAGCAGGTCGAAGTGGCCGTCACCGAGTGCGGTCCCACAGGTCGCCACCGCGGTCTTCACGCCGGCGAGATGCATGGCGATGACATCGGTGTATCCCTCGACGATGACAGCCTGCCCTGCTGCGGCTATGTCCTTCCTCGCCCGGTCGAGTCCGAAGAGGAGATTCGACTTGTGATAGATGACCGAGTCGGCCGAATTGATGTATTTGGCGTCCGGGTTGTTGGTAATCGACGGGTCGATGCCATCCACCTTGCGGCCACCGAAGCCGACGGGTTCACCCCTGACGTCGTGAATGGGGAACAGCAGACGTCCCCTGAACACGTCATAGAGACCCCGATTGCCTCTCCGGGAGAGACCGGCGTCGAGGAGGGCACGATCGGAGACTCCCTGGGACTTGAGCGCCCTGGTCAGGGTGTCCCAGTCGGTGCCGGCGAACCCGATCCGCCACTCGTCGATCAGGGCGGTGTCATATCCACGGCCCCGCAGGTAGGCGCGGGCCGGACCCGCCTCGGGTGCCTTCTTGAGACGATCGTGGTAGACGTCGATGGCCTTGCGGATGGCGTCGATGGCATCGTTGCGTTGCCCGCTCCGTTTGGCGTTCTCCGGGTCGCGGGTGAGGGTGATACCCGCCCGCTTCGCCAGGAACTCGAGGGCTTCGGGAAATCCGACCGCCTGGGTCTTCTGGACGAAGGTGAACACATCACCACCCTCGCCGCACCCGAAACAGTGGTAGAGCCCACGGGCCCGGTCGACGGACATCGACGGCGTCTTCTCCTCGTGGAAAGGACAGACGGCCATGAAGGAACGCCCCGATTTGCGGACCTTGGTGACCTCGCCGATCAGGTCGACGATGTCCGTCGCCTCCCTGACCCGATCCCGATCTCCTCCATCTGTCATGACCCGATGATACGAACCGTCAGCGGAGATGGGGACGGGCCGTGAGAGGGCCGGAGATCAGGGGTCGATCCGCTCGGTCAGGTAGTTGACCAGTTGGTCCATGGCCACCCGATCCTGGGCCATGCTGTCCCGGTCCCTGACGGTGACCGCATGGTCCTCCAGAGACTCGAAGTCCACGGTGACGCAATACGGTGTTCCGATCTCGTCCTGACGGCGGTAACGCTTGCCGATCGACTGGGTGGTGTCGACCTCGATCATCCACCGTTTCCGGAGCTGGGTGGCGATTCGCTGGGCTGGTTCGATCAATTCGGGTTTCTTGGAGAGCGGCAGGACCGCCACCTTGTACGGGGCCAGACGTGGGTCGAGTCGGAGCACGACACGGGTGTCATCGTTCACCGTCTCCTCGTCGTATGCCTCGATGAGGAAGGCAAACGTGGTCCGGGTGGCTCCCGCCGCGGGTTCGATGACATGGGGGAAGAACCGCTCGCCGGTCTCCTGGTCGAAGTAGCGGAGGTCCTCACCGGAGAACTCCTGATGCTGACGGAGATCGAAGTCGGTGCGATTGGCGATCCCCTCCAGTTCGTCCCAACCCCACGGGAAGAGATACTCGACATCGGCGGTAACCGCCGAATAGTGGCTCAACTCGTCTGACGCATGGTGTCGGAGTCGGAGGTGGTCATCGGAGATTCCCAGGTCTCGATACCAATCCATCCGCTGCTCCAGCCAGTACTCGAACCACTTCGGGGACTCGGAGGGATGACAGAAGTACTCCATCTCCATCTGTTCGAACTCACGGGTCCGGAATACGAACTGTCCCGGAGTGATCTCGTTGCGGAACGACTTACCCACCTGGGCGATGCCGAAGGGGAGCTTGAGCCGATTGGTGCGCCGGACATTCTCGAAGTTGATGAAGATCCCCTGAGCGGTTTCCGGACGCAAATACACCATGTTCTCGTCCGAATCGATGGGACCCATGTGGGTCCGGAACATCAGGTTGAAATGCTTGGGGTCGGTAAGGGTGCCTTTCGACCCGCAGTCCGGGCAGACATCAGGATCCTCCAGTTTGTCCAGCCGATGGCGCCCGTTGCAGTTCCGGCACTCCACAAGCGGGTCAGTGAATACTTCCTCGTGGCCGGAGGCCTGCCAGACCTTCCTCGCCTGGATGATCGCCGAATCGAGACCGACAACGTCGTCTCTCTCTTGGACCGTCGAGCGCCACCACTGGTCTTTGACGTTGCGGAGGAGTTCGACACCGAGCGGCCCGTAGTCGTATGAGGACCGAAGACCCCCGTAGATCTCTGAGGCCTGGAAGACGAAACCACGCTTCTTCGCCAGCGTGGAGATGGTGTCAAGGGTTACCTGTGTCATGTGCGGATGTGAACGGTGGCCTAGATCGGACCGCTAGTCAACCTGACTCTCGCCGACCAGGTCAGCAGCGCCCCCGAAGCGTCGCTCCCTGGCCTGAAATTCGATAACCGCCTCGAGCAGATGCTGCTTGCTGAAGTCGGGCCAGAGGATCCCAGGGAAGCTGAACTCCGCATATGCGGCCTGCCAGAGCAGGAAATTGGAGAGCCTGTGCTCCCCCGATGACCGGATGATCAGGTCGACGTCGGGCATGTCGGGTAGGTACATCGCTGACGCCAGGGTGGCCTCGTCGATGGTTTCCGGGTCGAGGCTGCCGTTGCGAGCCTGGCGCGCCAGTTTGGCCGCGGCTTCGACGATCTCCCGACGGCTCCCGTAGTTGAAGGCGAAGACCAGGTTGAGATCGGTGTTCCCGGCTGTGAGCCGCTCGGCCTCGGCCATGTGCTGACGGTTTCGTTCGGGAACCCTGGGGTCGTCCATGTCGCCGGCGAACAACATCCGGACACCCTGGCGGTGGAGGTCGTCCCGACGTCGGAGCAGCAGATCCTCGTTGAACCACATCAGGAACTCGACTTCTTCGGGGTCCCGGGTCCAGTTCTCGGTCGAGAAGGTGAAGGCGGTCAACCACTTGATCCCGATCTCCAGCGCCCCTTCCACGGTGTCGAAGAGGGCGGCCTCGCCGGCGGCGTGGCCGGCGGTCCTCGGCAGGCCCCGGGCGTTGGCCCAGCGGCCGTTCCCGTCGAGGATCAGACCGACATGGACCGGAATCCGATCGGGGTCGAGGCGGCTCAGATCGAGACTGCTCATTCCATGACTGCCAGAGAGACCAGTTTTCGATCAAGGTGATACTCGACGAAACGACGGGCAACCCCCATCGCCTCACCGGCGTATGAGACGTCAGTGGCGGGGAGTTCGCTGAGTTCGGCCACGGCAAGGCCCTGGAGATATCCGGTGATCCCGTCACGGAGACGGACCGCACCTTCGGTGGCGCATCGATCACACAGGACTCCTCCCCCACCGAACGAGAAACGGTGCAGGTCTTCGGTGCGACCACACGACGCACAGGCCACCAACGCCGGGGCCAACCCGACCACATCGGCCAGTTTGAGCAGGAAGCTGGTGATGAGGTCATGGCCGTGCTGTCCGCTCTCGAGGGCCCGCAGACCCCGTTGGAGGAGGAGGAAGAGACGGATCGAGGTCTCCGCTTCCTGAGCGACCGCGTCGGCCGCCTCCACCATCGTCCCGGCGGCAACCACCGCATCCAGATTGGTCCGCAGATGCGGGAAGGCCTCGATCACGGTGACCTGGGTGATGGTGTCGAGGTTGCGACCTTCGTAGAGCACCAGATCGACATGGGTGAACGGTTCGAGACGTCCACCAAACCGGCTCTTGGTCTTCCGGACCCCTTTGGCCACGGTCCGGATCTTGCCCCGGTTGGCACTGAGCAACACCACGACCCGGTCGGCCTCGCCGAACGGGTATGAGCGGAGAACGATTCCCTGGTCGTGTCGGATTGCCACTGGATGGCAAGGGTATCCGCCAACAAGGTCAATTTCGGGCTACGTTGGGGGGATGGCACTTCTCAGCGACGACCGGGTCTCCGACTTCCTCGCCCGGGGCAACGGTTGGGCCCTGTCCGGCAAGAACATCGTCAAGACCTTCACCTTCAAGGACTTCGAGGAGGCGATGGTATTCGTCAATCGGGTCGCCTATGCGGCCGAGGCCGCAAATCATCATCCCGACATCGACATCCGGTGGAACCGGGTGACCCTCGCCCTCTCCACGCACTCTGAAGGTGGCCTCACCGAGAAGGATCTGGAACTGGCGACCGAACTTGACAGTCTCGGGGGCTGAATCGGGAGTCTCTAGAACCCGAGCCGATCCAACAGCTGGGGCCGGGATTGCCAGTCCTTCTCCACCCTGACACGTAGCTGGAGGTTCACCTTCTCGCCGAACAGAGCCTCGAGTTCCTGGCGGGCTTCGGTGCCGGCGATCTCGAGGAGCTTTCCACCTTTGCCGATGACGATGCCTTTCTGGCTGTCCCGCTCCACGATGACGTCGGCGTGAATGTCGATGATCCCGTTGTCGCGTTGTTCCATTTCGACGACCCTCGCCGCCAGCGAGTGGGGAAGTTCGTCACGGAGACGGTCGAGGAACTTCTCCCTGATGATCTCGGCGATAACCCGCTCCTCCGGTTGGTCGGAAGTCATCCCGTCGGGGAAGTAGGCAGGTCCCTCCTCGAGCAGACCGACCAGGTGTTCCACCAGCTCGGCAACCCCATCCCCGGTGAGGGCAGATACCGGGAAGATGTCGGGAAATGGCCATTCCGCTGCCTCGAGCAGTTGGGTGACGGTTGCCGTCTTGGGTGCCCGGTCGATCTTGTTGACGACCACCACGACTTTCACCCCTGACTCGATCAAACGGTTGGCGATGAGCCGGTCACCGGGACCGATCGGTTGGGTTGCGTCGATCACGAACAATGCGGCGTCGGCCTCGGCGAGAGTCCCGGCGACCAGGGCATTGAGACGACCGCCCAATTCATTACGTGGTTTGTGGAGACCGGGTGTGTCGACCAGGACGATCTGGTAGTCCGGACCGCTCACCACCCCGCGTATCGCATTCCTGGTGGTCTGGGGGCGGGACGATGTGATGGCGACCTTCTCCCCGACCATCGTGTTGACCAGGGTGGACTTCCCGACGTTGGGTCGTCCCACCACAGCGACGAAACCGGACTTCACACCGCCTCACTGTGCGGGGAGCGGGCGACGTCGACGGTCGAAACCCGTCGACCCTGCATCCGGGTGACGGTGATCACCAGGTCCTCGATATGAAAGACCTCACCCACCTCCGGGACGCGTTCGGCCAGACCCAGGACAAGACCACCGACCGTATCCCAATCCTCATCCGGCAGCTCGACCCCGGTGGCTTTGACCAGTTCATCGATGGAGGCGCGGGCATCGACCTCCCAGGTGTCTCCGGTGGGTATCACCATGTGCTCGACCAGGTCGGTCTCGTCGGAAATCTCCCCTACCAGTTCTTCGATCAGGTCCTCGATGGTGACCAAGCCGGCGATGTCCCCGTATTCGTCGACAACGACAACCTGGTGGAGATGCCGATCCCGCATCTCGGCGAGGAGTTGTGAGGCCGATTTGGTCTCGGGCACGAATTCGACCGGACGCATCACCTCCTCCACGGAGGCCGGCTGGTCCTCCTCCTTCATCCTGGAGAGGAGGTCCTTGACGATTGCGATCCCGACCACATCGCCGTTGGATGTCACCGGGATTCGGGAGTAGCCCTCCTCCGATGCCAGCTCGATGAGTTCATCGATGCTGGCGGTCATGGGGATGGTCACCATGTCGGGGCGGGGTGTCATCACCTCGCGGACGATGGTCTCGCTGAACTCGAGGACCGAGTCGATCAGCTCACGTTCGGCCTCGTCGGCCTCGTCGGATGCACTGGCCTCCTCGTCGGTCTCCTCTGCTTCAGGTTCGCTCAACAGGTCGTTGGCCCATCCACCGAGTCTGATCGACAACTGGAGCAGGGTGGCCGACCGGTAGGCGATCCGATGTCCTCCCATCCGACCCAGAGCCCGGGGAAGCGGGTCACCGAGGATGAAGATGATCGCTCCGATGCCGAGGGCTGCCGAAAGCACCCGCCCGAATTCATTGCTCACCGCCAGGACCGCGGTGGCCATGACCGCAGCAAGCACCAGCAATCCGGACACGTCAACGCCGACCGAGGGAGTGATCGTCTCCCTCTGGTCGAGGATCCGGGCGACCATATCGGCACCCTTCACACCATCGGAGGCGTCACGGAGCGCATCGGCCCTGGGAACCCGGGTCAATGCTGTCCCGGCAGCCCGAATCCAACCGGCGAGGAACAGGAATAGCAGAGCGAGGATCACCACCGGAGCGGTCATCGCCGGGTCCTCCCCACCATCGCCAGGAGGTCGATCTCACGCTGCTCCATCCGGACCGCATCGGCCTCGTCGTCATGGAGGTATCCGAGCAGGTGAAGAATCCCATGAGTGACCATCAGGGCCATCTCGTCCTCGAACTCGACACCGAGCTCAGCGGCCTGTCGCCTCACATATGCCGGCGCCACCAGAACGTCACCGAGGACCAAGGGAGGGCCATGCGGGTCTACATCGGGCACCACACCGGGCAGCAGATCCTCAACCGGGAAGGCGAGGACGTCGGTCGGACCGGTGCGTCCCAGGAACCGCTCGTTGTAACCGGTCATCTCCTCTTCTGTGACCAGAAGAATGGTGAGCTCGGACTCCTTGGGGTAGCCCTCGTCAGAGAGCACCAGTTCGGCCAGATGATGGAGTTCGGCGGTGTCGACCTGGTCGGTCTGCTCGTTGGCGAGAAACACGCTCAACTGGCCGCAGACCTCCGAATTATGGAACGATGACGCGAGTCGGGGTCAGGTTTCAGGGGGTCGTCCATCAAGAACCGGGGAAGTTGGGATATGCGATCCGCTGATGGTAGTGACCTACCAGCGAGTCGAGGAAGGCCTTTCGGACCTGGGTCAGCTGGGCCAGGGTGAGCGGAGCTTCAGAAAGCTGACCGTCCTCCACCTTCTCGTCGATGATCCGGTTGACCACCTTCTCGATGGCGTCCGGAGTTGGTTCCTCGACCTGGAACACGGCACGACATGCCGCCTCCAACGAGTCGGCCAGCATCAGGATCGCCGTCTCGGCAGTTCGGGGCTTGTGACCGATGTGCCTGAAGTCATCGACGTCGATTACGTCGCCATGCTCAGAGCGTGCCTTCTCGTAGAAGTAGCGCATCACACCGTCACCGTGGTGGCTGACGATGCCCTGGGCGACATCGGTGGGGATCTTGAACTGGCGGGCCAGGGCGATCCCGGCGGGGACATGACCACGGAGGATCTCGGCTGACTCCTTCGGATCGATGAAGTCGTGCGGGTTCTGCATCCCGAACTGGTTCTCGATGAAGTAGGTCGGGTTCTCCGTCTTCCCCAGGTCGTGGTAGTAGGCCATGGCCCGGGCCAGCAACGGGTTGGCACCAATGGCACGGGCAGCGGCATCGGCGAGGGTTCCCACCATCAGCGAGTGGTTGAAGGTGCCGAATGCCTTCTCCTGCAGAAGTTGAAGACCCTGGTGGTTGCGATCGGTGAGGTCGAGTAATCGAAGGGTGGTGGTCACATCGAAGGCGGACTCGAAGAACTGCAGGGCGGTGGGTGCAATCAGAGATGCGATAGCTGATGCGCCGAACGCCCAGAGAGCCGCCTGTCCTACAACCTCGACGGCATTGTCATTGGGGCCGACGTGGAAGAACCACGAGGTTGCAGCGGCGATGCCAGCAGCGGCGACCGCGGAGAGGGCAACAGCATTGCGGAAGGCGCCGCGGGATGAGACAGCGCTGACGAACGGGATCGGAGCCATCGTGGCCAGG
>CAYNSP010000069.1:0-9682 GCA_964400035.1 uncultured Acidimicrobiaceae bacterium
GACACGTCTCGAGGCGAGGATCTCGCTGTCCTCTCTGATCTCTTCTTCCTTGAGACGACGCGCCTCCTCCTCGGGGATGGCCCAACCACTGACCACCAGCTTGAGGAGTTGCGGAGCGGCGATCGACGTGACCACCGCGGCAAGGACCATCACCGTGTATCCCGTCTCACTGACGACTCCGAGGTTGAGGGCGATGATGGCGACAACCACCCCCATGGCGCCGAGGGCCGACAGGCCGGAGCCGAGTGCCAGTGCTTCACGACCCCTGATCCCGGCAAAGAATCCACCGGCGACCGTTCCAGCGATCTTGGCCAGGACCGCAGCCACGATCAGGCCGACCGTCCACATGACGACGGTCCGGGTGTTGAGCAGCCCAATGTCGACACGCAGACCTGAGAAGGCGAAGAACACCGGGGCCAGCAGGGAGGTGGTCACGGTCTCCATGACCGACCGGACCTGCGCCACCTGATGACGGAGACCGGCCAGGAGGATGCCGACGATGTATGCGCCGAGGATCGCCTCGATATGAAGCGCCTGGGTGATCGCCCCACCGAACAGGGCGGCGACGAAGCTGATCGTCAACGCCGCGGTGATCGATGAGCCGCGTGCCATCACCGATCTGAACACCCGATCGAGAATCCAGCGGAGGACAGTGAAGCTGATGATGAGGAAGGCGACGAGTCCCCCCAGCGAGATGAGCAGTCGGCCCGCCTGGAATCCCTCCAGGGCCACGCCGGAGAGTCCGGCCAGAATCAGCCACCCCACCGCATCGATGGTGGTACCGGCGGCAAGGGTCACCTGCCCGAAGTTACGTCGCAGGTATCCCATGTCGCTGAGGATCTTGGCCATGACCGGCAGTGCCGAAACAGACAGCGCCAGTGCCAGAAACCCGGCGAAGACCGGCCTCTCCACCCCTGCACCACCGGGGCCGTTCCCGATGAAGGTGTCGGGGACCATCATGGCCAGTGCACTGGTCACCGCCAGCGGGATCAACAAAGCGCCGGCCGAGACCGAAATCGCCGCAGTGCGGTAGCGGGCGATGATCCCGAGGTCGGTCTCGAACCCGATGACGACCAGAAGCATGATCACCCCGAGCCAGGCGACCCCGAACACAACCGAGGTGACCCCGGGTTCGCCAAACACCCAATCGAAGGTTTCAGGGGAGATACGGCCGAGAAAAGTCGGGCCCAGGAGTACCCCGGCGAGCAATTCCCCGACAACGGCCGGTTGACCGATACCGGTCATCACTGCCCCCAGCAACCGGGCCACTCCGATCAGCAGACCCAGCTGGACCAGGAAGACGAGGATCTCGTGCTCGCTCAAAGGAGCGGCAGTGAGGGCCAGGGTCGGGAGTGGGAGCACCCGGATAACTTAGCCGGGGACGGTTGACCCGCCGTATGCCGGGTTCCCTGCCGTAGCCGGGGAACCCGTGCACACGGTCAGTTGTGGTGACGTCGTCTCTCGATGCTTCCCAGCATGACGACGAGACCGATCAGGATCAGGACGAGCGGTCCGATCAGCCGGAGATCTCCGATCGACAACGTCCACACGTCCAGTTCTTCCAGTGTCAGGGCGACGCCGGTAGCCAGAAAGACCAGACCGGCGGCGAATGTTCCGATGTTTCTCATCGCTTCACCTCGATGCTTCCGATCACCATGCTCAGGTCCAACCGGAGCCGGTCTGACGCAGTCCCGTAATCGGGGCTGGTGAAGGTGAGGTCACGTGAGAATCCGCCGGCCTCCGCGCTCCCGGGCAGGTTGATCGATCCGATTCCGACCGATGCCTGGATGTCGACCGCCAGGTCATCGGGCAGTCTCACCACGATCTGGCCCATACCGACCGACACCACCACTTCCTCATGGCCGGTCAGGGAGAGGTCACTCAGATCAATTTCCATCTCGCCGATGCCCAGGTCGTATCTCGACTCGAGGTCAGCCTGGTTGCTGACCACGACGTTCCTCTCCCCGATCCCGCCCCGAAAGGCATCCGAGGGCAAGATCGCGGCGGCGATGCTGAAGATGGCCAGGAACACGCCGGCGGTGATCAACCCGCCATGTGATCCGAATCTCGACCCGATCATCAGGACCAGTCCGAGGACGGCGAGCATGATCGGTAGGACCAGACCGAAGCGCACGTCGATCACATCGAGGAGGTCGAGCATCCAGAGGATCCCACCGACCACCAGGAAGACACCTGCCGCGACTGCACCAAAGAGCGGACGGGACTGGTGTTGTGGCTGTACCGGGGATTCTTCGGTGGCGAGGCTCATTTCCGACTCCCCAGGAAGATCAGCCCGATTCCGGCAGCGACCAGGGTCAACGGCCAGATGATGTCGCTAAACCAGGGCACATAGGCCTTGACCAGCAGGACCACGCCAAGTCCGACGAGAAACAGTCCGGCGATCATTGGTGCCAGCGCCGAGTCTCTGCCCTGGCGGGGCGTGATCACCTCGCCAGCCTTCTGCGCCGGGATCACGATCCAGGCGATCAGGTAGAACAGGATCCCGGCCCCACCCGCCAGGGTGAAAACCACGAAACCCAGGCGGAGCCAGACCGGATCGACGTTGAAGTAACGGCCGAGACCGCCACAGACACCGCCGAGAACCCTGTCATCGGTGCTTCGACGCAGCGCTCCCTGTGTCACATCAGAGTCGGACGGACCTGTGTCTGCACTTGTCATACACAATCCTTTCCTCCATGAGGCCAGGTTCCGGCCTCAGGTATAACCATGCCGTCTGGCCCGATCAGACGATAGGGTCGAATGTCACCCGCAAGCGGGACCGACCCCTCAAACTAGGTGGTAGAACCTCCACAGATCGTTGTCGATTGACACCGGGACCGCATCCTTGAAGCCAGCTTCCATGGCGTACTGCTTCATCGTCGATGGGCGCATCACCGTTCCTGTGGCTGCAGATGGCTGGTGAGACATTCCATCCGGAAGACAGACGAAAAGGGAGAAGGCATACATCAGCCGCTCCACATCGTCGGGTTCCCCGGTGAAGGTCTCACCGACGTTCTCGTCCATGACCACGAAGATCGCATCGGGCTTGGCCATCTGCCGCATCGCCCTGAGAACGTCCACCGGTCGGGCGAGGTCATGGATGAACTCGAAGCCGACCACAACATCGAAGAGGTTGTCGAGTTCGAGGGTTGCGACATCCACATCGTGGAACTGGACGCGGTCTGCGACACCGGCCTCGATGGAGTTGCGTCGGGCGGCCTCGATCGACGGGGTGTCCAGGTCGTATCCGACGACCGTCGCCTCGGGGTAGGCAAGGGCGATGGCAATGGACGACCACCCCTCACCACATCCGATGTCTGCGACCACGGCTCCGGCCCGAAGAGCCGATTCGAGCTCGGGGATCTTGGGGAACCAGGTCTGGCCGATCGACTGCAGGTACCACGGCCGGTTCATATCGGCTTGACCGGTACGGGCATCGACGCCGAGACGCTCCCAGCTGACGCCACCGCCGGTGCGATAAGCGGTGATCATCTCCGGCATGGCGACAGCACTGCTGATACCCATCCGCAGTAGTGGCATTAGGTAATTGAGGCTGTCGGAATCCAACAGCACCTCGGCCTGTGCGGCGCCGATCCGGTACTGGCGATCCGCCGCATCGAGACTGGCGTCGTCCACCTCGAGGATCCCTGAGACCGTCTGGTGCTCCAACCATTCCTGCGCATAACGGGAGTGAATCCCGGTATAGGTGTTCAACTCGTCGGCGGTCACCGGTCCGTGGTCGGCGATCGCCCGATAGAGACCCAAACGCTCACCGGCGTACATCGCCATCACGTCGACGGTCGCCAGATAGGATTCGAACACCCGACCGGCGAATTCCTCTGCCGTGACTTTCTCAGCCACCATCATTTCTGCTCCTCCTTGCTGAACTCCTCACCGGTTACGGATGAGGGCGCGTGTTGACTGGAGGGGAATGTGACAGGTGGCGCTTTCACCGCACCCACAGCTGGCTTTCACCACGCTTTCAGCCGAGGAAATCCTCCACTACCTCGAGGAACCGTGGCCAGGCCCGGTCTCGCCCGGTGAGGATGTGACTGGTGGATTCAAGAGGGACCAGACTGCTCCCCGGGATAAGGGAGGCCATCTCGACGGCATTCTCGAATGGCACCCGCACCTCGTTTCGGGAATGAAGGATCAGCGCCGGGCAGGTGACCTGTCGGGCCAGGTCGGTGACGTCGATGGTGGCGAAGGTTTCGAGGAACCGGACCGCGTTCTCCGGGGAACATGTCCGCTTCTGAAGCTCATCGAAGGCCGCCCACTCCTCAATCGTCCCCTCCGGCATGAACTGGTAGGTGAACACGTTCCGGAATGCAGGGTTGTCCTGACCCCAGCCGATCCGGGCGAGGTCGAGGTGAAGGGCGGCTTCCCGTCTCTGCTCCTCGGACACAGCCCGGGCCAGCCTGCCTCGCGGGTAGGAGCCGTAGAGGACCAGCTTGCTGACCCGCTCCGGGTGTCTGACGGCGTATGCGATCGCCACGGCACCACCCTGGGAGATTCCCAGGAGAGGGAAACGGTCCAAACCGATAGCGTCGACGACTGTGGCCAGGTCATCGACCCAGGCGTCGAACTCAAACCGGTCTACGTCCCAATCGGACAGTCCACAACCACGTTCGTCGTAGCGGACCAGGGTGTGACGGGCCGATAGGCCCTCGTTCCAGTGGCGCCACACCGGGCTCTCCCAGTCGTAGTCGAGATGTGACATCCAGTTGGCGGCCTTGACCAGCGGCGGCCCGCTACCGGACAGGGCATACGCCAACCGTGTCCCATCCGATGCGTTGCAGAACCTGATGCGCTGCTCCATCCGTCTCGCCAGTGGTCGGACGCTGGTGGCGAGCGTCTGATTGAGGATCTCGACCTCGAGTTCCCTAAGGTGCTCGGACGGGTCAACCCCGAGATCTTCGACGAGTCGGGTGCGGAGACGGCCGTAAGCGGCCAGAGCCTCCGCCTGGCGTCCCTCCCCGTACAACGCTCGCATCAGCGTGGCAACAGGCATTTCCCGATACGGGTTGGCTCGAATGTGGGGCTCGATGAGGAGGATGGCTTCCCGGTTCCGACCCAGTTCGACGAGGGCGCCCGCCACCGATTCGACCAGCTGGTCACGTTTCTCCTGGAGCCGCTGTCGCTCTGATTCGACATCGGGATGGTCGATCTCGGCATATGGGGTTCCCCGCCAGAGTTTCAGCACCTCCTCTGCCGCCCGTACGAACGCCTCATCATCCATTCCGGCAGTCCCGTCGAGTCCGGTCTCGAACCTGACCACATCGATCTCATCCGGAGGGCAGATGAGGAGGTAGCCACTCCCGACGGTTTCGATGGCCAGGGGCGGAGGCAACACCCGGCGGAGACGTGAGACATTGGTCTGGATGGTGGCTGCCGGATCGGCGGGCCGGTCTTCGCCCCACACCAGTTCGGCGATCGTGTCCGCAGGGACCACCCGGTCCCTATGAAGGACCAGGACTGCGAGGATCTGTCGCTGGCGGGCGGACGTGATCAGGACAGCACCCGAATCGGAAATGGCTTGGATAGATCCGAGAACCGCCAGTCTCATGTCGGCAGTATTGCCAGTTCAGTCCCCCAACTGCGGAGCCCCGACGGGGACGCCCTCGCTCCGGGCCAGGATCAATGCCACCGGGATCAGTGCCATGACCGTGGCCCCCGCCGCCAGGGCGTAGACACCGATCGAATCAAGGACCCACCCGCCCAGAAGGACCAGGGTGGCGCCAAGCACTCCGGCGGCGAGGTCGTGGAACCCCAACAGCTTTCCCCGCTCGTCCGGGGCCGCCACGTCGGCGAGGGCAGCCGTGGCGGCGACAAAGGAGAGGTTCCATCCCAGCCCCAGTCCCCAGAGCAAGACCCCGATCGTCCAGACCCCGGTCGCCCACACCAGACCGAGACAGGACACAGCGATGATCACCAGGCCCCCCACCAGAGCGGGCCGCTTCCCGATCCGATCGATCAGGTTCCCGATGATCGGTGCCAGGGCGTACATCCCGAACACGTGGGCACCGATGATCGGAAACACTAGGTGCTGGGCGTGGTCGTGGTGACCGACCACGACATGTCCGGTCAGATTCATCACCGCAACCATGACCGCAAAGCTGGTCAGACCCGAAAGCAATGCGGGAATCGCTCCGGGGCGTTTCAGTATCTCTCCGATCGGCGCCGCCTCTCGGGTCTCGACGCCGCTCCCCGCGTAGCCCATCGCTTCGGCGATCTTCTTCGGGTCAGGCCTCACCTGGAGGACGATGATCATGCCAATCAGGGCGATCACCGACCCGGCCAGCCAGGGAACCACCAGGGCGCTGGCCTCGACCTCCCGCCCGGCAAAGATGGGGGCGAAGACCGAGGGACCCAGGACCGCCCCGAAGACCGATCCGAAGAGGACCCAGGCGATACCTCTGGCTCGCCGATCAGGCGGGTACATGTCACCGGCGGCGGCGCGGGAGAGGTGAATGACCCCGCTGGATGCACCGATCATCGCCGCCCCGAGAATGGCGAGAAGCGTGGTCACCGTGTGCAGAGCCAGGGCCATCGTGGCGGTCCCGGCGGCACCGGTCAGAAACCCGACGGCGAGTACCGGGACCCTTCCGAAGCGATCCATCGCCTTCCCGGCGACCATCGCCACCATGGCTCCGGAGATCAGGGAGATCGCCGGACCCAACCCGAGAAGGCCGGTGATACCGGTCACCAGGGCGAAACTGATCGCAGACATCGCCGCCGACAGTTGGAGCGTGGCTGAATTGACCGCCATCGCCGCTGACAGGAGGAAGGTGTTGCGACGAACAGGAAACTGCTGCACGGCGAGATTCAAGCATTTTGGGTCCCTGCCAACACGCTGATTCCGGGGGGAACCACTGCCCCCTAACCCATGGCTGCGCCATGGGGTCCCCTTCTCCCAAGACTCCGTCTTGGGGGAAGAAGGCGGCTGGGGGACTAATGGCCCTATTGCGCCGGGGTCGGGGGCAATAGACACGGACGCATGACCGGCTTTCGCACCATCATCGAACCGTTCCGGATCCACTCGGTGGAACCCCTCGCATTCACCACCCGAACCCAGAGGGAAATGGCCCTGGAGCGGGAACACCACAACCTGTTTGGGTTGATGGCGAGGGAGGTGACCATCGATCTACTCACCGACTCGGGCACCGGTGCGTTATCGACCAAGCAGTGGTCGGCGATGATGGAAGGCGACGAGTCCTATGCCGGATCGAGGTCGTACGAGAAGTTTGCCGATACGGTCCGATCGATCACCGGCCTCTCCGAGGTCCTACCCACCCATCAGGGTCGGGCGGCGGAGCGCATCCTTTTCTCAACGATGGTCAAAGCGGGCGACGTCGTCCCATCCAACACCCATTTCGACACGACAAGGGCGAACGTCGAGTATCAGGGTGCGGAGGCACGAGATCTGGTGATTCCGCAGGGTCGTGATCCCCAGTCGCGTCATCCGTTCAAAGGGAACATGGACATCGATGCTCTCGAGGCCACATTTGCCGAGATCGGTGTCGAGCGAATCCCCCTCGTGATGATGACCGTGACCAACAACAGCGGTGGTGGCCAGCCGGTATCCCTGGAGAATCTCCGTGCGGTACGGGCGATATGCGACCGCTACGGGGTGCCCTTGATACTCGACGCATGCCGGTTCGCCGAGAACGCCTGGTTCATCAAGACCCGCGAACCCGGATATGAGGACACTCTCACCATCGAGATCGCCCGCCAGATGTTCGCCCTGGCCAACGGTGTGACCATGTCGGCCAAGAAGGATGGGATGTCGAACATCGGGGGGTTCCTCGCCCTCGACGACCCCGCCACTGCGGCAGCATGTCGAAACCTGCTGATCCTCACCGAAGGATTCCCTACCTACGGGGGGATGGCTGGATACGACCTCGAATCAGTGGCCGTGGGATTGTGGGAGGCCCTTGATGAGGATTACCTTCGCTACCGGATCCGATCGACCGAGTATCTCGCCGACCTCGCCAACGAAGCTGGAGTGCCCACCGTTCAACCCGCCGGTGGACATGCCGTCTATCTCGACGCCGCCGCCCTGCTCCCCCACATTCCAGCGCACAGGTATCCGGCCCAGGTGCTCGCCTGTGCCCTCTATCTGGAGGGTGGCGTAAGGGGAGTTGAGATCGGATCGGTGATGTTCGGAAAGCCGCAACCCGATGGGTCAGAGAAGCCGGCAGCGATGGAGCTGGTCAGGCTGGCCATACCTCGGCGGACCTACACCCAAAGTCATATCGACTACGTCGGAGAGGTCATCGCAGCAGTGGCGAAACAGGCCGACTCCCTCACAGGGCTGAAGATCATCGAACAGCCACCATGGCTCAGGCACTTCACCGCCCGGTTCGCTCCGGCGGACTAGCGAGCCCTAGCGGCGGATCCGCACCGGGATCACCGCCACCGTCTCCTCGAACTCCGATACCCGGTGTCGGAGGGTGATCTCCCAGTCCCCCTCCACCGACATCTCAGCACCGGTGTGGAGGAAGTGACCTGACCCGGCGAGACGGGGGTTCCGGACGATCGGGCCTATTGAGCGGTCGGGGAGGCGCATCTCCATGGCCACCTCTCCGGCCAGTAGCGGTGGCAGGCCACCGGGTGTGGTGATGTAGATGTGGACCTCGTTGGTCCCAACCCGGGCCGGGTCGACCACCACGTTCACCTGGTTCTCACCGAACGCGACCGTCACCGACTGAGGACCACTCAGCGCCGAGATCGCCGGCTGGATGTTGACCAGTAGAGCCGTGGTGCCGATGACGAGAATCAGTCCGACGACCTCGATCCTGATCGTCCGATTGAGCCTGATCCACGGGTTGCCCTTGCCGGTCCGGTCCCCACGAAGCGCGGGCACCAGCCCACGGTTGTTGTAGACCGCGACCACGAGGACGAGGAGGACGATCCCGATCTTCACCATGAGGGTCCGGCCATAGGAAGTCGAGGTGAGGGCATCCAGGCCGCCGACCTGGATCCAGGCGAGCGCAAGGCCACCGGCGAGCAACGGGATCAGGCTGAGTGTTGCGATCGAAGAGAAGCCCCGGACCACCGTGGCCGCGTCGAGCGTGTCCCGTCTGATCGTCCGATATGAGACAGCCAGGGCGGTGAGACCTCCCAGCCAGACCGCAGCGGCGAACACGTGGACTGCTGCCGCGGCGGTTATCAGATATGCCGGGTCGGTGGTGCGGGTGTGACCGGTCAACATCTCGGCGATTACGACCCCGACAACTCCAAGCCAGGCGAGCACGACGGGGCCTAACTGATGCCCGATCAGAATCACCACCAGAGCCACGACCCGGACCAGAGCCGCCAGCCCCACCGATGAGAACACCGCCTCGCGCAATGCCGGGCGCGAGGTCAGTGCGCCCCACCCCAGCCCCGTCGCCTCGGCGGCAAAGACCGGTATCTGGAGGAGTGATGCGAGGATGCCCGCCAGAACCGCCCAGCGGATCAAAGCGGTGACCGAAGCCACCGGATCCCGCAGCAGACGGACCTGGAAGAGAGCGGCACCTGCGGCGATCAACCCGGCCAGATACGAAATCCAACGCAGAACCCATCCCGCCGCGGCAGCCGGCCCACCTCCAGCGCCACCGAGCAGGGACTCGAGCAGGGTGGGGTCGATGGTCTCACCGGATTGACCGACCTCGAAGAGGAAGGCGCCATTTATCGGGTG
>CAYNSP010000070.1:0-9675 GCA_964400035.1 uncultured Acidimicrobiaceae bacterium
GGTCTGGACGTGGAGGATCCCGTATATCGGGCGGAGACTCCAGAATTCAAGTCCTGGATAGAACGGACTCGATCCGGTCAGGCGGTACCTTCCGAGACACCCCACATCGAAGGTGCGCCGCGGGCGACACCGCTTGGTGTCGCCTTCAGGAAGGAGCCGGCTGCGGTCCTCGAGCAGACGCTCGAACTCGCCCGGGTGTTCGACCGTCATGCGGTCAGCATCGCCAGTTATCTGGTCGGGGCGACCGCTACTGCCGCCTCGTGTTTCGCCCAGTCAGGTCGCGACCTCATTGCAGGTGTCGCCGAGGCTCTGGGCCCGACGTTCGCAGGTCTCGGGGATGCTCCGGGGGGCGACGCCGTCAGGGGTCTGGAACGGAGGATCACCGGACTGATCCCATCGGTTGGTATCACCGATGGGGAGGAGGCATTGGCCGCGGTCGGTGGGCGGGAACCCATTGACCTGCTGCTAGCCGGGTTGCTGTTGGCGGCACCGGTCAATGACCGGTTCCACGCCGCGGTCGAGCAATCGGCCCGGATCGGAGGGAGCATTCTGGGAGCATTCGCCGGTGCCGTCGTCGGTGCCCGTCTCGGGATCAAGGGTTGGCCGTGGGCCTTTGCCAACGACACCTGGTTCGCCGAGATCGGCCGTCGGCTGGTCCGCGGTCCCGATGAGGTGGCCGACCTGCCCATCCCGTACGCCGTTGAACATCATCTGATGTACGGGCCGGGCCGGGGTTTCCGCTAGGAGACCGCCAGCTCCTCCGGACTCCAGTCTCTGGGTTCGTCGTCCACTCCCCGGAGGATCCATAGCCCGGTCAGGACGAACAGGCCCAGTGCGGCCATTGCCCAGTTCCGGCTGAGACCGATCCCGTCGACGACAATCGCCCAGACGAGGGGTCCGAAGATCGTGGCGAAACGTCCCACCGTCCCGTACAGGCCATAGAACTCGCCAATGTGCTTGGGCGGCGAAATCCGCAACATCACCACCCGGTCGGAGGCCCAGGTCATCCCGAGGGCGAGACCGCCCAGGACCCCGACACCCCATATGAGAGCTGCGATACCGGTGACTCCCGCGGTGATGCCGGCGGCGATGGCCACCACCCAGGAGACCAGGACGATCCGGAGGAGTCTGAGCGGGGTGATCCAACGGAGGACGAACCCGCCGAGCAGACCACCGATCATGGCTGCGGCGATCGCCGCAGCGAGGAGGAGGTTGACCTGCTCCGAGGTGAAATCGAGCTCCCGGATCACGAAGAGGGTGAGGAACCCGCCGATCAGGGTATTGATGGCGTCGGTGTAGAAGAAGCGGCCGACCAGGAATCTGGTAACACCGCGGTATCTGGTGGTGAGCCTCCACGACCGGACCAGCCGGGGTATCACGGTCTTGAGCGACGGGCCATCGTGGTCACGGCGCGGGCCCTCAGTTATGAAGACGAATGCCGGTATGGCGAAGACCAGGAATCCAAGGGCGAGCAGCTGGAAGGTACGGGCGTAGCCCAGCTCCAGCACCTCGAAGGCGAGATAACCGATTCCAAGCCCGACGAACGATCCGACATAGCCGACACCCACACCGACCCCGGACACCCATCCCCGGTTCTCTTCGGTGGTGACATCGATGAGGAGGGCGTCGTAGACCACCGAGCCGGTGTTCACCCCGATGATGGCGATCGTGATCAGGATGATGGTCAGAGGTATTGGCCCGGTGGCGAGAAGGGCAGTGGCCGAGACACCGATCAGGGTGGTGATGATCAGGGTGGGGATCCGGCGGCCGGATGCATCCGATCTGGCACCCGTCCACGGCCCGACGAATATGACGATCGCAGCTGCAACCATCTGGGCGCCAGCCAGGACACTGTCGGTGAGATTCTCGGAATCGAGCCAGGCGGGCACATAGAGGGAGACCACGCCGAGAGCGAAGATGGTATTGGCCAGGTCGTAGAGAACCCATGCCGCCACCCTGAACCGACCGGGCCGGCCCACTTCAGAAGGTGACTGCTACGGAGATGAGCTCGTCGCGGCCGAGCATTCCCGCCGCCGCCTGGAGTGCTCGTGGGGCCTCCGAGAGCGGGAACTGGTGTGAGACCAGGTCGTCGATCCGGGGATCGGTCTCCAACTGTGCCGTGGCCCATTGATATCCGATACTGGACGCACCCATGGCGCCCTTCATGGTGAGTTGCTTGGCCACGATCACATCGGAGAGGAAGTGGAACGCACGGTTGCCTTTGGTGGAGGCAAGGATGACCCGCCCACCGCTTCGGACCAGGTCGAGAGCGGTGAACACTGCCTCGGGGTCGTCGGAGGTGACGTCGATGACCACGTCGGGCCGCCGTCCGAGGGCGGATGCGATCTCCCCGGCCACATCGGTGTGTTCGGCGTCGATTGCGAGGTCGGCCCCCAGGGAGCGAGCAAGTTCGAGACGGTCACGGTCGTGGGAGAGACCGGTGACCCCGACCCAACCGGCACCGGCGGCCTTCGCCGCGATCAGACAGGCGAGACCCCGTGGTCCCGGCCCGAGGATGAGGACCCCTTCGCCCGGTTGGAGCTGGGGGAGTTCCACCGCCCATGTATGGCCGGAGGCAAGTGGATGGACGAAGGTTGCGACTTCTGCAGGAACGTCATCGGTGACGACGTGGAGGCGGGCGTTCGGGTCGAGATAGAGGAGTTCGGCGAGACCTCCCCACAACCCCGGCGGTTCGATCGAGGGGATCATCCCGTAGGCATTGGCCGGACGTCGGCTGACACAGGTGGCCAGGTTGTTCTGACAGCGGACACACTTGCCGCAACGGATTCGGGGCTCGACCACCACCCGGGTGCCGACCGCATAGGGAACGTTCGGTCCTTGAACTGCGATCCGGCCGACCACCTCGTGTCCGGGGACCAACGGGTAGACGATGTCCCGTGCGTCTCCCTTCCACACCTGGACATCGTTGCCTGAAACTCCGGTTGCTTCGACCGCCAGCCAGCCACCGTCGTTGCCACCGACCGCCTCGATGACGGTGTCGGTGAACTGGCGCGGTTCGACAAGCATCATGGCCCGCGCAGTTGTCTCCATCGCCGGCGAGTGTAAACCCGGACTAAACGGTGCCGAACATCGAGGCGACCCGCTCCAGGCCACGTTCGATGTCGCTGTCGTTTAGGGCATAGGAGAACCGGATGAAGCCCGGCGCTCCGAAGGACTCGCCCCCCACCGTGGCCACTCCGGATTCCTCGAGCATGGCCATGGCCAGTTGATCCGACGTTTTCCAGCGGTCGCCGAGTAGGGCGGTGACGTCGGGGAACACGTAGAAGGCCCCCTCGGGCTCGTGACATTTCACACCGGGCAATTCACTGACCATCGAGTACATGAGCCGGCGCCGACGATCGAAGGCCAGACGCATCTCGTCGACCTCGTCCTGGGGTCCGGTGAGGGCGGCGATCGCTGCCTGCTGCGACACGTTTGACACGTTGCCGGTGGAATGGGATTGGAGTCGCCCTGCAGCCTCGATCACGTCTTCGGGTCCGACAATCCAGCCGAGTCTCCAGCCGGTCATCGAATAGCTCTTGGCCACCCCGTTGACCAGTACGAGGGTTTCGAGATCGGGGCTTTCGCCGGCGATGGACGGTGCCACCGGGCGGTTGTAGGTCAACCTCTGATAGATCTCATCGGCGATCACCCAGATACCCCGGGATGTAGCCCACCGACCGATCGCCCCGATCTCGGCGGCGTCGTAGACCGATCCGGTCGGGTTGTTGGGCGATACGAGGACCAGTGCCTTGGTCCTCTCGGTGGTGGCCTCCTCCAACTGCTCCACCGTCACCTTGTACCCGTTGAGATCGTCGACCCGCACTTCGACGGGTCTTCCTCCAGCCAACGTGATCGAAGCCGGATAAGTGACCCAGTAAGGAGTGGGAACGAGGACTTCGTCGCCGGGGTCGAGCAGCGCCGCCCAGATGTTGTAGATCGCCTGTTTGGCCCCGTTGGTGACCAGTACCTGTGTCGGGTCCACTTCCCGGCCGGAGAACCGACGGGTGTTCTCGGCGATTGCCTCCCGGAGTGCCAGGAGGCCAGCGGTGGCGGTGTACTTGTGGTTGGCAGGGTCGTGCACCGCCCGTGAGGCGGCGGCGAGGATATGTTCGGGTGTCGGGAAGTCCGGTTCGCCAGCGGCGAAAGAAATCACCTCGCGTCCCTCGGCCTGCATTTCCCTGGCGCGCTGGGCGACGGCCAGTGTCGCCGACCCGGGCAGGTCGGCAAGTCGTTTGGACACCCGTGAACTCATCTGGGACGCGAGGATAGGGCCACCGTCGCGGCCCCGGATTCACCTACTCGGTGGCGTCGTCCATGGCGTCGGCAGCGTCGTCCATAACGTCGGAGGCCATGTCTGCCATGTCAGCGGCGGCGTCTCCGGCGTCGTCCATCGCATCCTCCATCGCGTCGGCGGCATCGTCGCCGGCACCGGTGACGGTTTCCTTGGTCTTCTCCCAGGCATCGCCGGCCTTGTCAGCCATGTCTTCAGCGACGTCTTTGGTCTTTTCCCAGGCGTCTCCGGCCTTGTCGGCCACCTTGTCGGCGACCTCGGAGGTGGTTTCCTTGGCGCTACCAAACCAACCTTTGATGGTGTCCATCAGACCCATTGCTCATCCTTCTCTCTCAGGGGTGCGAACCCTAGTGGGCGGGGGAGGTGGGGGCGGCCGGTTCAGTACCGTTTCACCGCGATGATCTGCCCGTCGCGGTCCTGCAGCAGGATGATGTCGCCGTTGTTGTTCCAGACCGGGCTTCCACCCGGGTCCCAATTCCCGTCCGAACTCCGGACCACCATCGAGGCGCCCGGGAGGAGTCTTGTCCCTGATGGGAAGTGGAACCGGTGTCGTGATGACTCGTCCCGGAGCACCCACCCTGATAGGTCGACTGCGGTGTCCGCCCGGTTGACAATCTCCACCGCTTCCTGACTCAGGGCCGCGTCATCGGGTCCGGGCGGGTCGTAAACGACCCTGCCGACTGCGATATCGGGGCGGGTCGGGCTGCCACAGGATCCCCACAACCCGAGTCGCTGGCGCATGGCGTCTCTCTCGGCGGAAGCGAAGCCACGGAAGAGAGGAGTGGTGGCGATGGCATGTCCGGAACTCACCAGCCATCCATTGATCTCCACGCTGTCGGTGCGCACCATTGCGAGCACACGACCGAACTGGTCGGTCCCGGTCGGTTGAACAATCACACTCCCATTACCGATCATCTCCTCGAGGGCCCTGGTGGCATCCCCGTGGTGGCACTCACCCAGATCCGGAGCATTCACCCCATCGAGTCGCACCAGGACCCGACCGGACGGCCCCTCCACTTCGATGGTGTCGCCATCGGTCACATCGATGACCGTGCTCCTCTCACCCGCCGTCGTCCCGGTGGGGAGGGTGGTTGTGGCGGGATCGGACGATGGTGGAACACAGGCGGCGACAACGACCGCCAGGCAGATGGTCTTCAGGTGTCTCAACCCGGGAAACTTAGGGCCCGGACGGGGTTAGAGCCGCCACGGGAACCAGGACCGAACGCAAACCCAAGGGTGCTCTAACCTGAATGAATGCGGCGAGTCATCCCACTGGCCCTCTTACTGGTGGCCTGCACTCAACCGGATGTCACCCCGACCACCGGCGTACCATCCGACACGTCGACTTCGGGCGTCACCACGTCAACCACTTCGAGTAGCTCGTCCACCTCAACCCTCCCCACCACCACGACGACGACTCTCGCTACGACCACCACCACTGTGGCAACGACGACCACCACCACTGTGGCAACGACTACCACGACCACCCGACCTCCCACCACAACCACGACCCAGGCGTCTGGCTTCTCACTGGCCTACCAGGAGGTGGCGTCGATGTCGTTCCCGATCCACATGGTGGCCCGCCCGGGGAGTTCCAATGCCTATGTGGCGACCAAAGGTGGACGCATCTATCTCCTCACCGGTGGGTCGATCTCACCCAACCCGGTACTCAACATCTCGGGACGGGTCGCCGGGGGGAGCGAGCAGGGTCTGCTTGCCATGGCCCTGCATCCTTCAAACAACAGCAGGATCTTCCTTCATTATTCGGCCACCAACGGTGACACGGTGATAGCCGAGTACGCCTTCAGCAGTCCGACGTCGATCGACCCGAACAGCGAGAGGATCATCTTCCGGCACGACCAGCCCGCCGGGAACCACAACGGGGGGAGCATCTTCTTCGGACCCGGGGGCCTTCTCTATGCCGCCCTGGGCGATGGTGGAGGCGGCAACGACCAGTACAACAACGGCCAGAACCCCGACACCCTGTTGGGGGGCATCATCACCCTGTCCGTCGATGGTGATCCGAATCCGACGCTCTACAACATGGGTCTGCGCAACCCGTGGCGGACCTTCCTAGACGGGTCCACCCTCTATGTAGCTGATGTCGGTCAGAACCGGTATGAGGAGATCAACGTGGTCAGCATCCAGGCGGGGCGCAACTTCGGCTGGCCGATCATGGAGGGCAACTCCTGTCATCAGCCCTCGTCGGGTTGCAACACCTCAGGTTTGGTGCGACCGGTGGTGGTGGTCTCTCACGGCGACCAGGGCACCTGTTCGCTTACCGGTGGGGTGGTCTACCGGGGATCGCAACTCCCCGAGATCAACGGGCACTACTTCTACTCGGACTGGTGCGGGGGCTATCTCCGGAGCTTCCGCTGGACCGGGTCGGTCACCAGCGCCACCAACTGGACATCACAGGTCGGACGTCCGGGCAATGTGACATCGTTCGGATTGGATGGGGCGGGGGAGATGTACGTTCTGACCAACACAGCTCTGTACAAGGTGGTCAGGGGCTGATGGCGACGATCTTCACCAGGATCATCGACGGCGAGATCCCGGGGACATTCGTCTGGCGTGACGTCCGTTGCGTGGCATTCATGTCGATCAACCCGTTGCGTCCCGGGCACACTCTGGTGGTTCCGAGGGAGGAGATAGACCACTGGCTGGACTGTCCTACCGACCTGATGGCACATCTGCTCGGAGTCGCCCGGGAGATCGGAGAGGCGATCAAGGCGGTGTACGGGTCGACCAAAGTAGGCATGATGATCGCCGGTCTCGAGGTCCCGCACCTCCACATCCATCTGGTGCCGATCGACCGGCCCGAGGATCTCGACTTCGGCAACGCCGCTCCATCAGTGCCACCCGATGATCTCGAGGAAGCCGCCGCCAGTATCCGGTATGTCCTCACCCGAAAGGGAATCACCGGAGTCTCCTCCTGAATGGGCGTCCTCCTCGGGGCACTCAGTTCGCTGCTCTTCGGCGTCGGTGATTTCGCCGGGGGAGAGGCGTCGCGGAAGGCCCCGGCCTCCTCGGTGGTCCTGTGGGCGGGGGTGATATCGCTCCCGGTCATTACCGTCGCAGCGGTTCTCGTGGGTGGCACCGCCACCACCTCCGACATGGTCTACGGGCTACTCGCCGGTCTGGCGGGTGGTGTCGGCCTGGTGCTCCTGTTCGCCGGACTCTCCCGCGGCTTCGCAGCGGCGGTGTCGCCGGCGTCGGCGGCGGTAATGGCGGTGTTTCCGCTGACCGTCGCACTCATCCTTGGTGAACGTCCTACAGCGATGGCCTGGGCGGGTGTGATCGTCGCCATCCCCGCCACCTTCCTCTGTTCGTGGGCCTCTGAACTCAAGAATCTCCGGTCAGGTGGGTTGGGATACGGGGTGCTCGCTGGAATCGGCTTCGGGATCTACGTGGTCCTGATCGCCCGAACCGGTGAGTCCTCCAACCTGCTCCCGCTGATTCCCGGACGTCTCGCCACCGTCCTGGTGGTTGCCCTGCTCGCATTGGGCGGTGTGTGGAAGGTGAGACGTTTCTCGGAGGTCCCTGCGGGATGGACCGTCGGCAATGGTCTGCTCGATGTCGGTGGGAATGTCGCTTTTATCCTCGGTCTCCGCACCGGGTCCCTGGCTCTGGTCTCGGTGGTCGCGGCGACATCTCCGGCAGTGACGGTCGCACTCGCCGGGATCATCAACAAGGAGACTCTCCGGGTCCGTCAGGTGGTTGGACTGATCCTGGTGTTGGTGGCTCTAGCCCTGATCACGTTGGGCTGAGTCCTGTCCGTCGGCGGTCGAGATGACCGTCCATCCCCGCTCGCGAAGGGCCTGGTGTTTGGCCCGGATGAATGCGGCATCGTACTTCGTGGTCCGTGACCAGCCCATCTCCTCCAGTCCCTCGAAGACATCGTCGATGGCGCGATCGAGGGCCACCTTCACGTAGCGGTCAACCCGATACCGGTACGCCTGACCCTGATGGTCGAGGTGGAGGGTCCGTCTGGTGATCCCGTGCTTGTACACCTCGATCACCGCATCGTCCTGTTGGGCACGGGTCATCCACATGAAACCTCCGCACCATTCCATCGGGAGGGCCGCTTCAAGCGGTCCCCAATCCGGCTCGCCCCCGAGATTCTCCTCGGCCCACCTTGCCACGAGACGTCTCACTTCCGACACGAAATCGTCCCGGTCCATTCCACCCTCTCCTCCCCACAGGGTCCTCCAGGAGCGATATATCGAAACCAGGAGGCAAATGGAAGGGTGTCGTCAGTCGGAGGCCGCCCCCAGCAATTTCCGGAGTTCTTCGATCTGGCGTGTCGACAGGGAAGAGAACATTTCCTCGAGAACCAGGGTACGAGACCGTTCGGCCTTCACCAGAAGATCTCGTCCCGCCCGGGTCAACTCAACCAGGGTTGCCCTTCGGTCCTCGGGGTCGGGTACCCGGCTGACCAGGCCGAAACCGACGAGATCGTCCACCATCGAGGTGATCGAGCGGGGAGCCACGCCGAGCGTCGACGCCAGCTCGCCCATCCTCACCGGACCGGCCACCGCGATCGATCTCAGAACCCGGAGACGTCCGGGGGTCATGCCGGGAACATCCAGCCTTTCCACGGTGCGTTGACGAACCCGCCGGGCAAGACCCGACATGAGGTCGGCGATTTCGGTGAGGTCTTCTCGTGGCATGGGAATAGAATCCGGTATGATGAGGTTAACTCACTTTGAGGATATCTCAAAGAACTATCTCATCTTCCAGATTGGAGTCACATGCCATCGTTTCGAGGCGGACCGATCAGGTCACTTGCCACCGACCGACCATCGGTCAAACTGAAGAAAGGGACGTTGCGACGGATCGCCGGGTTCGCACGACCCTATCGCTTGCTCATCACCGGGTTCTTGGGTCTGGTGGTCATCGACGGGCTCCTCGGAGCAGCACCACCCCTGATCTATAAGGCGATCATCGATCAGGGGATCATCCCCAGGAATCTCACACTTGTCTGGACCCTTGCCCTATCTCTGGCATTTCTGGCGTTGCTGACGGCAGGGATCGGGATCCTCCAGAGGTGGCTCTCGTCACGGATCGGAGAGGGTCTCGTCTATGACCTCAGGACCCGGGTCTACGAGCACGTGCAGCGGATGCCTATCGCCTTCTTTGCCCGGACCCAGACCGGTGCGCTGGTCTCCCGTCTCAACTCCGACGTCCAGGGGGCACAGCAGGTTTTCACCTCGACCCTCTCCAATGTCGTCGGAAACCTGGTCTCGGTTACCGCAACCCTCGCCGTCATGTTCGCCCTCTCCTGGCAGATCACCCTTATCTCCCTGGTCCTCCTGCCGTTGTTCCTGATTCCCGCCCGTCTGCTGGGCAAACGACTGGCCGCGATCACCCGGGAGCGG
>CAYNSP010000071.1:0-3293 GCA_964400035.1 uncultured Acidimicrobiaceae bacterium
CGAGGAGAGACACCAACCGGTCGGTGGTCAATCCGTTGAGGCGGGCGATCCTCTCGATCTCGGTCCCGGCGCGGTCGATGGCATCCTGACCGTTGAGGGGTCGTTCGGCGAGGGGTTCAGATGCCAGACCGGCAGGGGCGGCGAAGAACAGAGACCCGATGAGTACCAGCGCCACGGGTATATGCCATCTCACTCCGCTCAAGGTTGGCCTCTCCTGGACTCCTCCCGGAATGTCGGCAACCTGTAGTGCGCGCTTGAGCGGAGTCGGCGCCCTCTAACCTGACCCGGTGATTGATGGTGGGGGGATCCCGCTCTGGAAACTGCTGGCGATAGGCGCCGCCGCCGGTGTTACCTCCGGTCTGCTCGGAATCGGGGGTGGGATCATCATGGTCCCGCTGCTCCTCGCCATCGGAATGGACCGGCATCGGGCCCATGCCACCTCACTGGCGGCAATCATCCCGATCGCGCTTGCAGGGTCAACCGCCTTCGGTGTTTCCGGGGCCGTCGACCTCCGGGTCGGGGTGGCGGTGGGTCTCGGTGGTGTGCTCGGGTCGGCTCTCGGTGCGACGGTGATGAACCGGACCGCTCCGCGGACCCTGGCGATCGTCTTCGACGTGGTCCTACTCGTCGCCGCCCTGAGGATGATCTTTGGTGGCGGGTCCCTGACCTCGGGTGCTGGACTCGAGGGGTTTGCGGTCCTGGCACTGGCGTTTGCGATCGGGTCGGCCGCAGGTTTCTTCGCCGGTCTGAGCGGGGTCGGTGGCGGGGTGATCATGGTGCCCGCTTTCGTCCTCCTGCTCGGGTTCACCCAGCATGCGGCTCAGGGGACGTCGTTGGTGGCGATCATCTTCACCGCACTGTCCGGTACGACGGTCAATCTCCGCAATCGGAGGGTGCAACCCATCCAGGCCCTGACCGTCGGTCTCGCCGGAGTGGCGGGTTCGATCGGAGGGGCCCGGGTCGCCCTCGGGGTGGAGGCGAGAGCGCTGTCCCTGACATTCGGTCTGCTGGCCCTGTATGTCGCGGGACAGTCGCTCTACAAGATCCTCCGGACTCAGTGAGAGTCGTCCCCCCGGCGCATCACGGCCGGTAGCAGGACTGCCAGACCGAGTACGAGGAGGACAACCGGCCACAACCAGCCGGCCACACTGGTGATGAACCAGGCGAAGTCGCCCCAGGTGTTGGGGATCAGAAAGGTCAGACCGACCAGTGTGATCAACGCACCAAAGACGAAGGAGACGGGGTCGAAGCGATGAGGTTTCATTGGGGGATCCTTTCCATTACCAGGACCCGGTCGATCCGGATCGCACCGACACCAAGCTCGGAGACCACCTCGACCTCCCCGACCCTCTGATCGGTACCCGGGTCGTCGAAGTCGACGATCTCGGTGCCGAGTGTCCACACCAGGGGGGTGCCGGGTGCGGTGATCTGACCCACGTTGACTCTGGCCGATCCAGAGATCGCCACGTCATGGGGGACCACGAGGGTGATCGCACCCAGGTGGCCGCTCAAATAGAGCTCGATCTCCTCACCATTCCATGGCAGTTCGCTCAGGTCGACGGTGAGTCGGCCTGCGTCGATGCTGTACTCCGTCTGCAGTTCGGCGAAGGTGGTGGGGCGGGTCGAAAAGCTCTCCCGGCTCCAGTAGCCGGCCAGCGGGGTGACCAGGAGTGTCGGCACCAGGACCACGGCGATCAGGATCAGATACCGCGCCCGACCCCAGACCGAGCCCACCAACAGCCCGACACCGAGAACCACGGTGGCCAGGGCCAGGTAGTGCCTGATCGTCGGCTCGAAGATGGTGGTGGTCAGGTCGAGGATGGCGAGGAGCCCGGTCGCCACGAACATCATCCCGACGGTCAATTGTCCGAGGATCGACCGCTCCCTGGGTGGTTTCGGTTCCCGTGGCTCCCTGACCCGCGGCTCTCTGGTCTTCACCTGCCCGGGAGCCGCCCCGGCCGGAAGTACTGAGGTGCTGACGGGGGAGACGTCAGCCGGTTTGGATTCGGTGTTCACTCGTTGAACTCCCTCCTTTGAGTCACCGGTCTTCTCAGGGAACGGGATCTGCCCGAAATAGAGCAGGACACCACCCACCAGCAACGCACCTGCCCAGATCACGCCCCGGGAGAGGAAGGTGAATCGGTCGAGCAGGAACATCGCGGCGAGGAAGATCAAGGCGATCCCCATCCACGACTGCGTGGTGTTGGCCCTCGAGAAGAAGCGGGCGGCGGGAGGTTCGTCCTCGTCCTCTGAGCGGAGAACCGCCCAACAGGCGACATAGAGGACGAGTCCCAGCCCGCCGGTCACTGTGCCCACGATGAACAGGACCCGTACCACCCAGACCGGGATGCTGAGACGGTTGGCGAATGCGATCGCCACACCGGCCACCATCCGATCCTCGAGAGGTCGGACCAGTTCCGAACGCGGAGCTGATGTGTTCTGTTGTTGCATGTCCGCATTCAGCCGTAGAACGACGGTTTTCGCTATTGGGGACAACCCTGGTCCGACCCCGAGATGATTCAGGGTCATCCCCGATTGAGGTTGGACCCAGCGACGGGCATGATTTGAGCGCAATGGAGTGGACTTCGACCCTGAGCCGGCGAAAACAGTCGCGCATGATCGCCGGTGTGGCCGGTGGTCTGGCCGACCGGCTCGGTGTGCCCGACGCCTATGTCCGCGCCGCCTTCCTCACCCTCCTCACCGTCTGGGGGGCAGGAGCCGTCATCTACGGAGTCCTGTGGGCGCTCTCCTATGACCGCGTTGAAGATGTCCAACCTCGGGAGACCGACCCGCGCCAGCGCGCCGGACTGGCTCTTGCGTTCGTGGGTCTCATGGCGATGCTCGGATTCAGCGGGCTGTGGCCGAATGCAGTCCTGGTGATGACCATGGTTGCTCTCTCGTTCGGTGTCGCCTTCCTCACCGACCACACCAGTCAGGCACCGTTCGCCGCATTGCTCGACCCCAATGTCAAGCGGCCTGGAACCTTCCGGGTCCTCGTCGGTGCGGGACTGCTGGTGGGGGGCCTGATCCTCTTTGCCGCCACTGTTGGCCCGGTGTTCGAGGTCGGTGCGGTGTTCGTCGCGGTGCTGCTGACGGCGATGGGTGTCCTGGTGGCGGCGGGGCCAATGGTGAGACGGTTGCTCGCCGATCTGGCGGGCGAACGGAATGAAAGGATCCGACAGGAGGAGCGTGCCGAAGTGGCTGCGCATCTCCACGACTCGGTGTTGCAGACGCTGGCCCTGATCCAGCGGTCTGACGATCCCGCAAAGATGGCGATGTTGGCGAGACACCAG
>CAYNSP010000071.1:3303-9581 GCA_964400035.1 uncultured Acidimicrobiaceae bacterium
TGAGGGACTGGCTATACGGGATGAGTCCGCTGGACGGTGTCGATCTGACCTCGACTGCGTTGCGACAGGCCGCCCACAAGGTCGAGGCGGACCACGGCGTGCCCGTCGACGTGGTCACCGTCGGCGATCACCCCCTCGACGAGGCCACCAGGGCTCTGGTCGGTGCGGCCACCGAGGCGATGGTCAACGCCGCCAAGCATTCCGGCGCACCGAGGATTTCGCTCTACTTCGAGTCGACCGCCGATGAGCTGTCGGTCTATGTCACCGATCAGGGAAAGGGATTCGACCCGTCCACGGTTGGCCCTGACCGCAAGGGCATCGCCAACTCGATCAAACAACGGGTCCAGCGGGCCGGTGGTGAAGTTGCCATCATCAGTGAACCAGGTGAGGGCACAGAACTGGTCCTCTCCCTACCGGTGAGGTCGTAATGAACATCAAGGTCTACCTGGTCGACGACCATCGGCTGTTCCTCACCGGGGTCCGCACTGAACTCGCCGAGGAGTTCACCATCGTCGGTTCGGCGAATGATGTGGACACTGCGATCACCGGGATCCGGGGTTTGAACCCTGACGTGGTGCTGGTCGACGTGCATATGCCCGATGGCGGCGGTGTGGCGGTGATCGAAGGAGTGACCGCCACCAACCCGGACGTCAAGTTCCTCGCCCTCTCGGTCTCTGACCATGCCGAGGATGTGATCGGGATGATCCGTGCCGGGGCCAGGGGTTATGTGACCAAGACCATCGAGCCTCCCGAGCTTGCCGATGCGGTGCGTCGGGTCCACTCCGGTGATGCCGTCTTTTCGCCAAGACTCGCCGGATTCGTTCTGGACGCCTTCGCCGGGGCGATCCCTTCCGATGAGGACCCCGAGCTGGACCAGTTGACCGCCAGGGAGAAGGACGTTCTGCGGCTGATCGCAAGGGGCTTCGCCTACAAACAGGTGGCCCGGAAACTGGAGATCTCGATTAAGACCGTGGAGACCCACGTTTCGTCGGTCCTTCGCAAACTCCAGTTGTCCAGCCGTCACGAACTGGCCCGCTGGGCCTCGAAGCGGCGGATCGTCTAGTCGCCGAGCGGGATTCGCACCTCGAAGGCGGTCCCCGACCCGTCGGATTCGACCGTGACCGAACCGCCCAGCCGTCGGATGATGGTGTCGACGATGTGGAGTCCGAGACCGGTGCCCTGACCCGGCTCCTTGGTGGTCAGGAACGGGTCAAAGATGCGGGGGAGCAGTTCGGCCGGGATACCGGTCCCGCTGTCGGCGATGCGGACCAGCACCGCATCCCCGTCGTTGACGGCGGTGATCTCGAGGACCCCACCATCAGGCATGGCGTCGGCGGAGTTGTCGATCAGATTCATCCACACCTGGTTGAGCTCACGTCCTGGAACCGTCACCGGGTGCAGGTCGGCCTGGTAGTCACGTCGCACCTCGATGTCGCCCAGTTTGTGCCGGAGAAGGACGAGGGTGTCTTCGATACCCTCGGTGACCACGAGGTCCTGGATTGGAGCCTGATCCACATAGCTGTACTCCTTGACCACCCGGACCAGTTCGGAGATCCTGCCGGTGGCCATGCTGATCTCGGATAGGAGCTGGCCAGCTGACGCCGCCACGCCGAGGAACCGGACCGTTGCAACCAGGTCGTCGTCGTTAGGAATCTGGTCAAGATCGGCGATGCTGATTCCGTCAGCCACCAGGGCAGGGGCAGTTTCCCAGGGATCGGGTACACCATGTCGCTCGAGCCACAACGCCACCTGTTCTTCGGCGTCGGCTCGCTCCAGGGCGTTCGCCGGTGCCTTACCCCCGGTGAGAACCACGCCGCTCCGGGTCAGGACAAGCTCGAGGAGCGAATTGTGGATCCCACGCAGCTCGCTGGCACTCCGAACCACAGCGGCCGCCGGGTTGTTCAGCTCGTGGAGGAGCTGGGCGGCCATACGACCCAGGGCGGCCATGCGTTCGCTATGTCGTAACGCTTCCTCGGTGGTTCTGAGACGGGATACCGCCGTCCTGAACATCCTTCTCGCCACCCTGGGGTCGGCGAGTAACTCCTCGAAAGCTCCACGACTGATACAGAGGAGCCTTACCGGGGTCATCGCAGTGACGGTGGCGGCCCGGGGCAGTAGTGGATCTAAGAGGGAGCCTTCCCCCACGATCTCGCCGGGTCCGAGACGGGCCAGTTCGACCTCACTCCCGAAGCGGGAAGAGGTGACCACCAGATCGCCTTCGACGATGACATACATCTCGTCGCCCGGTGTCCCCTCCTCGATGAGGACATGGCCGGCGGGGTAGCCGGCCTCTCCACATGAGTTGGCTACCCGGTCGAGAAGCTCAGGCGGGAGGTCAGCGAAGTAGGGGACCGAGGCGAGGATGCTGGTTGCGGAAACCCGTTCCAGGTTCGGGTCAGCGGTCATCGCCCAGACCCACCGCCGCCAGATCGCGTCTCCACCGCTCCACAACACCCGGATCCCGATACGGATGTGCCTCCAACCAGCGATCGAAATCGAACGCGGGGAAACGTTCCTTGATCTCGTCGACGGTGGCACGTGCCCTCCGCTCCAGACCCATCTCGGCCTGTACTGCGGCCAGGATCAGCAGCGCCTCGATGGTGTCGGGGTAGTGCTCGACGACCTCGGCGGAAAGCTGGCCCGCCCGATCGAGCCGCTCACCCAGGAAGAGGGAACACGCCTGAACGGTCGGATACCAGGGCGGGGTGACCGCCGCCAGATCGATGGCGGTGTTGATCAGGTCCACTGACTGCTGCCACTGTCCCAGATACCGTCGAATGCTCCCTTCCAGGGCGAATGTCAGGTCGCAGGTGGGGCGGGTGATCTGCACGTTTTCGATGGTGGCAAGGGCTGCCTCCGGCTGATTGCGTGACAGGTAGACGGCGGCCTTGACCATGCTGGCCATACCGGTCGGGTCTTCCAGCTTTTCCAGCTCGGACGCCTGCTCGAACGCGAGGTCCAGTAGCTCCTCCGGGTTGGAGGCGAAACCCTCTGCCGCACCCAGCCAGTTCCCGAAGGCCTGCATCACCCGACCGTAGATGCTGTCGGGGACCTCCTCGACGATCTCATTGAAGAGCTGGATCGCCTGGCGCCAGTCGATCTTGTTGGGCACCATGAGGTGGTACCAGCCCTGGAACATCTTCCGGCTCACCTCAGGGTTCTCGACGGTGTCGTAGAGGGCAGCCCGATCACCGACGACGAGTTCGATCTCGACCCGACGCTCGAAGTCGTCGACCATCGATTCGATCAGGTCGAGGAATCCGTCCATGGTGGTCACCCACTTGAGCGACGTGGCAACGTTCATCGTCGCCACTTCGGTGAGCTTGGCGTAGATGCGGACACTGTCACCGATCTCGACCACTCCGATTTCGACGATGTAGTGGGCGGGGCCCCCATCGAAGGAGTCACCGGCCATGTTCTCGATGACCTTCACATGATCGAGCTCGCTGAGGCGATGGATGAGATCGGAGCGGAACACCTCGGCGGTCGCTTTCACCCGGCCACTGACACCTTCTGCGATCACCGGGAGGATGATCAAAGTGGGCAGGTCGAAGACCACCTTGCTGACCAGTCCGTGGGTCCGGCCGTGTCCGAGGTCGTACTCGAAGATCTCCACCGGCTCGGGGATGTTCTTGAGACGATGGGTGCCGGTGGTTCGGAACCGGAGGCTCGGCTCATCGAGGGCCCGGTAAACCCGTGCTGACACACTGATGCCACCCGGCTTGGCCTTGGCCTGGATGCGGGCGGCGATGTTGAGGGGATCACCGAAGTAGGTGCCGTTGACCTCGCTCACCTCCCCTTGGTCGAGACCCATCCGGAACTCCACCCGGCGGGATGGTGGGAGATCAGCATTGCGGTCGTAGACCGCGTCGGTGATGGCGATCGCAGCCTGGATGCCATGGAGGGCGTCCTCGAAGAGCGCCATGAAATTGTCGCCGACGAAGTTGATCAACTTGCCTGAACTTGCCTCGACCTGCTCGGCGACGAGTTGGCGCAGCTCTTCCACGGTGGCGCTGGTCCGGGCCCGGTCGTCGGACATCAACCGGCTGAAGCCGACTATGTCCGCGTTTAGAGCAACGAGTTCGGTGTTGTGGGTGTCCGCCAATTCATACCCCTGAACAGCGGAAATGTAACCGAAAGGAAGCCCCTTTGGATTACCCCTTGACCAGGTCCCCTTGCTTGTACACCCGGGTGATGTTCGCCGGGTCGGTAAGGACCTTGATGTCGGCGACCGGATCACCTTTGACGCAAAGCACATCGGCATCCATCCCGGCCTGGAGTTGGCCGCTGTTGGCTGCCTGCAGGCCGACCGTGGCGGGGCCGTTGGCGGTAGCCGCCTCGATCGCCTTGAGCGGGCTGAGCCCACATTCGACGAGTAGCTCCAGCTCCTTCGCGTTGGTACCCCAGAGCCCGGTGTTCCAGATGTCGGTGCCCATGGCGATGCGGACGTCCTTCTCGACGGCCAGGGAGATGGCATTGGCATGATTCTCCGCCGTCATCTCCATCTTCCGGGCGGCGTAGTCCGGCATGGTCTTCAGCTTCTCCGGGTTGGAGAGGTGGTCGACGATGAAACGGGTCGGGACCAGGATGGCTCCGGTCTCCTTCATCGCATCGGCCGTCTCTTCATCGAGGAAGGTGCCGTGTTCGATGGTCTTGATCCCCGCCTCGATGGCGGCCATGATCCCCCGCTTACCGTGACAGTGGGCGGCGACGAGACGCTCCATCCGGGTTGCCTCATCGACGATGGCTTCGAGCTCTGCCTTCGAGAACTGGGGGAGATGCGGATCGTCGAGCTCGCTCATCACTCCACCCGAGGCATGGATCTTGATCACCCGGGCACCCATCCGGAGCATTCGACGGACTCCGAGCCTTGCCGAATCGGCACCGTCGACGATGGACCACTCCCCGAACTTGTCCAGACCTTTGAGGGTCTCGGTGTCGATCGAGTGGAAGTCGCCATGACCTGCGGTCATCGACAGGGCCCCACCGGACCCATAGATGGTCGGGCCGGGGATCTGGCCTTCGGCGATCACCTGGGCGAGGAACACGCCGTTCCCGCCGACCTCCCGCACGGACGTGAACCCGGCTTCCAGCACACGACGGGCATCGGCGGTGGCACGGATGGCGCCGACCTGCGACCGCATCGCCAGCAACTCTGTCATGTTGGCCCCATAGATGCCCATGAAGTGTCCGTGGCACTCCCACATGCCGGGCATCACGGTGTCGGTGGTGACAACGTCGGCGTTCGGTGTTTCCGGAGCGCCCGCCGCCGGTCCGGCATAAGTGATGGTGGTGTCGTCGATCACTACCACCCCGCCATCGATCACATCACCTTTTCCGGGGATCAGCCTGTTGGCCTCGATCCTGACCGTCATCGCACTACCTCCACCACTGGCTTGTAGGAAACACTGACACCGCTGCAGACGGCGAAGCCGGTGAGATTCACCGTCACCGCGTCCGGATCCGTCCCCGTGCGGGTGGCATCTGCAACCCCGGCGGCGTACTGCTGGACGGAACTGTTGAGACGCCAACCCTCGGGCACGACGATGCTCAGCCCCGAGCAGACGAGGGCCAGATCGATGTGGATGCCGGTTGGGGCGGGCTCCACCTTGCGGAGATCGATGTAGGTGCCGGAGAAGAGTCCGAGCACCTTGCCACCGAAGAACGGGTCAGCCTCGGAGACCAGCTGACGACCCTCGAAGATCGAGACGAGGTCGATCTCCTCGGTGGTGGGTTCGGCCCGTGATTCGAGTATCAGCTTCGCCGCCGCGGCGGCACCAAGGGCGGCGATGATCGTGTATCTGAAGAGACGCCAGAGGAACTTGAACACCGGGCGACTTTACGCAATCGAAAACCGTCCCGACAACAGCGAACGACCCGCCAATTAAATACCTTGACGGAATCCGATCAGATAGCCAAGATACGGCGATCGAAAGGAGGCGCGCACAATGGTGAAGTTCCGCATGACTACCCCAACTGCCACTGGCACGTTGCTGCGGCGCGCCCTTTTTGACACCGGCGCCCCGGCAGGAACCACCCGAAGGCGGCCTCCCGTCGACTGACAACGACGCAACACTTTTCGCTGAGGCCGCCCGCAAACACGGCGGCCTTTTTGTTTGCCGCCACGACCACGAAGGTTTGGAAGGAAACATGAATCAGCGTTTGAGAGAGTTGCAAGAACAAGGCCGATGTACGAGCGAGGGGAGCCATGACCTCTTCTTCTCGGAGCGTCCGGCCGAACAAGCAGAAGCGCAGATGATCTGCGGTCTGTGCCCTGT
>CAYNSP010000072.1:0-9549 GCA_964400035.1 uncultured Acidimicrobiaceae bacterium
GACCAGCACGGCACCGCAATCATCGGTGGCGCAGCCTTCATCAACGCCGTTTCGCTAACCGGAAGGTCCCTCGCCGACACCAGGGTGGTGGTCGGAGGGGCAGGTGCCGCCGGTGTCGCATCCGCCAGATTCCTGATCGCTCTAGGGGTTGATCCGGCCAACATCCTCATGACCGACTCCAGGGGCGTGATCCATTCCGACCGCGACGATCTCAACCCGGTCAAACGCGAGTTCGCAGTCGACACCCCGGCCCGAACTCTGGGGGATGCCCTGGTGGGGGCAGACGCGTTCATCGGCGTTTCGATCGCCGGCACCGTCACCCGGGACATGGTCCGTTCGATGGCGGATCATCCCATGGTGTTCGCTCTGGCCAATCCGGACCCTGAGATCACCTATCCGGATGCGAAAGCGGCCCGATCCGACGTGATCATGGCCACCGGACGAAGCGACTACCCGAACCAGGTGAACAATGTTCTCGGATTCCCGTTCATCTTCCGGGGGGCCCTCGACGTCCGTGCCCGTGCAGTCTCGGAAGGGATGAAGGTCGCTGCCGCCCATGCTCTGGCGGAACTGGCGCGCCAGCCGGTCCCCGACTCTGTCCTCAGAGCCTACGACCTCGATCAACTCTCCTTCGGAACCGAGTATCTGATTCCCAAACCATTCGACCCGAGGGTGTTGTGGACGGTGGCACCGGCGGTGGCGCGGGCTGCCATGGAGGAGGGTCTGGCCAGAGATCCGCTCGAGGACTTCGACGCTTACCGCACCGCACTCCAGGCGCGTTTTCAGGCGTCATACGGTCTCATCCACGCCATCCGGACCAGGGCGATGGAGGAGCCCCGCCGCGTGGCGTACCCCCACGCCGAGGATGTGAGGATCATCCGTGCCGCCCGACGGGTGCTCGATGAGGGGATCGGCCGACCGATCCTGCTGGGCAATGATGCTGAGATCACCCGTCTTGCCGGGGTTCAATCGATCGATCTGGAAGGGATCGAGATCATCGATCCTCGGTCGAAGGAATCGCAGCGGGAACGTTATGCCACCACCCTGGAGGAGTTGAGGAGACATCGCGGTCTGAGTCTGTCGCAGGCCCTCAAACAGGTCGACGACTCCAACATGTACGGATGTCTGATGGTCAGGGAGGGAGACGCCGATGCTGTCCTCGGTGGACTCACCACCTTCTACCCGGAGACCATCCGTCCCGCCCTTCAGGTTCTCAGTCTCGAGGCGGGGCGGTCGATCGTGTCGTCGGTGTACGTCGTCCTGATCAGACAGAAGCCATACTTCTTCACGGATTGTGCGGTCAACATCGAGCCGTCGGCCGAGCAGCTGGCTGAGATCGCCGAGGCTGCGGTCGTGGTTGCCGAGACGATGTTCGATCGGGAACCGAAGGTGGCTTTCATCTCCTATAGCGACTTCGGGTCGGCCAAAGGTGACGAGCCCGCCCGGGTGCGTCGGGCATTGCAGTTGTTCCGTCAGGCGCGACCTGATGTTGCGGCTGATGGGGAGATGCAGGCGGACACAGCCGTTGTCCAGGAGCTTCTCCAGCAGCGTCGTCCCGGAGGTCCGCTCGACAAGCAGCCGAACATCCTGGTGTTCCCTAATCTGACCGCCGGCAACGCCTCCTACAAGCTGCTGAACCGTCTCGCCGGGGCCGAGGTGATCGGACCGATCCTTACCGGGCTTTCCAGGACCGTCCATGTGCTCCAGCGTGACGCCTCGGTCAACGATGTGGTGAACATGACGGCTATCGCCGTCGCTGAGGCACAGCGAAGATCTGCCGGCTAGATCACCAGTATTCCTCGTAGTGGACATTGCCCCGTTCGCGATGGTGGTCGATGGTGAATCCCCGTTCTGAGAGGATCTGACAGACACCGACCTCGGCAGGAAAGGTCATGTTGCCCTCTTCGTCCCACTCGGGAAGGCCGATCATCGCCGGGTTGCCGCAGAGGAAGACATGGGTCCTGGATGGGTCGAGAGGCTGGCCGAGGGCCTCCTCGATGGTTCCGTCGAGGAGGAGATCCTGGATGTAACGCTTGTTGGCCAGGTTCTCCGGCTCCCGGGTGGTGAGCACCAGATACTGGTAGTTCGGATACATCGCCTGGACCGGCTCTTGCTGCTCGAGGTAGGCCAGGTCCGATCGGAGGCGGACGCAGACCACGGACAGGATCTTCCCCTGATGCCCGTTCCGGAGGAGTTCGGCCACCATCGCATTCTGGGGCGCCTCACCTGTCCCGGTACTGAGGAAGACCACGTTGTCGGTCGGGGCGACCCCGTCGAGGGTGTAGCGACCGGTGAACTTGCGACCCATGTAGATCCGGTCGCCGAGTTTGCGGGTGAAGATGCGTGGTGTGAGTGCGGGGAGATCGGGCCCTGCGTCGGGACGCACCTGGACCACGTAGAACTCGACTTCCTCTGGGTGGGCGGGCAGCAGGTTTCCCTGGTCGTCGATGATCGATGATGAGACCGAATAGGAGCGCCGTGCCATCTTGTAACGCAACTCGGGATCGGAGGCGAAGTCCTCAGCGGCGTTATCGGCCCTGGGCTCCCAGTACCCCAAGCCGAGGGTGGTGTATTGGCCGCCTTTGTAAGGCTCCAGCGGCTCGTCATGCTTGACCCGGAAGACCCACAGCTCGGGGTTGTGCTCCCGGAGATAGGTGATGGTGGCGTTGTAGTTGGTTGCCCGGAGGGCTTCGAGACGGGCTTCTTCGTCCGGCTCCTCGTAATAGACGAACAGGTTCCTGATCGTCGCGGTGGCCTTCTCGAGCGACTCTTCCTCCCAGCCACCCGCTCGGGTCACGGTCACCGTGTTGGAGAGCGTGTAGACATGGGAGATCCGATCATCGGCCATCAACCTCCGGGCCAACGTGGCCGTGGGTGAGTCATCGTCCTCCGGGGGGGCTTGGTATCTGAATCCATCCTGCCCGGTGAGGGATCGGTCAAGTGTGAAGACTGCGGTATCACCCAGGGTTATCGAGGTCACGGTGATCGGCTGGCCCACGGTGTCACGGTACCGGCGGGAACACAAGGGTGCGTCGAATTGTTCGGTCGGGCATGACATCTGAACAGGTCATCAAGGCATTGGCCCGGGGCGGTATCGCCGATATCACCACAACCGGTCGGAGTACCGGTCTACCCCGACGGGTGGAGATCTACTTCCACAATCTCGATGGAGAACTGGTTCTCACCGGTCGGCCGGGTCACAAGCGCGACTGGGAGGCGAACATCGCCGTCAATCCTGAGTTCACACTCCACCTCACCAAGGGTCCGATTGCCGATGTGCCTGTCGTCGGCGAATTGGTGACCGACCCCGAAGAGAGACGGCGTCTGATCCGGAAGGCTCTCCAGGAGAGCTGGGGTAACCCACCCGAGAAGGTCGAAGCCGACCTCCCCGGATGGGTTGATAGGTCTCCTCTGGTTCGGTTCCGACCGGTCAGCTAGCCCCGGTCCGCTCGGCGACGTCTTTCATGCCGAGACCGAGCATGACGAAGATGATGCCTGAAAGTGCAGCCAGTCCGGCCACACCGAATGCCAGAACAGAGGTGAACAAGGAGGCTTGCAGGAACGAGGAGTTCATAGCTACCTGGCGGAGCGGATCCTCGCGGTCGAGTTCTGCGTAGGTCTTGCCACCGGTCTGCGCCAGCGTGTGCTTCTCGATGATTCTCGCCTGGCAAAACGCGGTGTATGGGCCCCTCACCGCCTTGCCCGCCATACAGTCGGCGTCACCAGCGACGGTGATCCGCTGATTGCTCAAGGTGGTCGAGGTCAGTACCCAGGTTCCGACCGCCCCGGCGAAGATCGCCACACCGACGACGACCGTCAGGATGGACGCCCACTTTCTCATGTCTGCCTTTCCATAGGTTTGAGCAGAGCTTAAAACCGCTCAGATGTTGGAGGGAGGGCGGAAGGACATGGTCTGTGGGACCAAAGTCCCTTTCAGTCGTCGCAGAGATCACCGGGAAGATCAGCCATCACCTTCTCGGCTGCTTCGGTGAGGTTGGTCAGATGCTCCGATGTGAGGGGGTCGATGAAGCTGCGTTTCACGAACTCGGTGTGGATTGGTGCCGCCGATGCGAAGACATCCCGTCCCTTGTCGCTGATCGTCACCCACAGCCCTCGTCCATCGCTTTCGCACACGACCCTGGTGACCAGACCCCTGTTCTCCATCCGCTTCAGGTGATGTGAGAGCCGACTCTTCTCCCATTGCAGGAGACCGCCGAGTTCGTACGACCGGAGTTGATTGCTTTCCGAACCGACCAGTGCGTCCAGAACCTCGTAGTCGGGGAGGGAGATCCGGACACCCCGCATCAGTTCCCGGTTGAGTTCACCAAACAGCCTCACGCTCATCCTCTGATGGGCGGTCCAGGCGCGCTGCTCCCCTTCGGTAAGTGTCGGTGATCTCACTTCCGGAACTCTACCTTCGACCCGAGAGTTGACATGTCATCATTCCTCTCCTAGCCTAGTTGATAAGTCAACAATTACTCAACAGGAGGAAGACAATGGTCACAGAGGCCAGGACACTCGCATTTACCGATCTCACCGGCGACTACATCATCGACAAGAGCCACTCGTGGGTGGGCTTCGTCGCCCGTCACATGATGGTTGCCAAGGTTCGCGGGCGTTTCAACGAGTTCGAGGGGAACTTCACCCTCGACGGTGAAGATCCGACCCGGTCCACCGGGGAGGTTCGAATCCAGGCGAGCAGCATCGACACCTCGAGCGAACAGCGCGACCAGCACCTCAAGAGCGGTGATTTCCTCGCCGACGCCGAGCACCCGGTTATCACCTACTCGGTGACCGGTATCGAAGGTTCTGGCAATGACTACAAGGTCTCCGGCGACCTGACCATCAGGGGTATCACGAAGCCGGCGACTTTCGATGCCGAGATTGTCGGATTCGGTCCGGACGCCTACGGCAACATCAGGGTCGGGTTCGAGGGCTCGGCAGTGGTCGACCGTCACGACTGGAACGTGAGCTGGAACGCTCCGATCGAGGCCGGTGGGGTGGTGGTCGCCGACAAGGTCACCCTCGAGTTCGAGTTCAGTCTCGTCAAGCAGTGATCGCTCCGTGTCCCCCTCCCTTGAGGGGGACACACTTTTCGCAAACCTGTCAGCAATCTCTCGACCTGTCGTAGCATTTTCGGGAGATGCCTGAACGTAGCTTCGGAAGGATGCTCCGCTACCGGCGCACCAAGCTGGGAATCAGCCAGGCTCGTCTTGGTGAACTGGTAGGGAGATCCGCCGCCACCATCCGCTCCTGGGAAGCTGACAAGTCCCTTCCCAATGATGCTTCCATCATCCCGGTTCTGTCCGCGGTGATCGGCGTCGACGAGCGAACCCTCTACGACAAAACGGGCATCGATCCACCCGTAGTCGAAGAGACCAGCCCAACCATCGAGGAGGCCCTGGCTTCGCTTGCACCACCAACCAAGGGGAGGACTCCCGAGGTGGAGGACGTCGAGGTCGAAGTGATCCAGCCGGAGCCGTCACCCGCGGATGATGACGAAGAGCCGGTGATGGAGCCGGTGCCCACCCTTTTCGAGACCATTGACGAAGAGGAAGAGCTGGAACTCGCCCAACTGCTCCCCGATGAGGATGAACCGACGCAAGTACCGGTGGTCACACGTCTCACCACGACAGTGGGGCGTCGTGACGCCCGACCCATCCAACCGAAACCGGAACCGGTCCGGGCACCCGTGGCGGTCATGGTCTCGCCAGAGAAGTCCTACATCGAGGATCCAGTCCAACGGCAGTTCTATCAGTTTCGGACCCTGGCCACTGTCGTCGGTTTGGTCGCTCTGGCGATTGCATTCTTCTGGGGACTGACCCAGGGTCTGAGCGCCTTCGCGCAGTGGTGGAGCGAGTTCTTCGGCAACCTACGTCTCTAACCGGCAGACCGGGAAATTCATACAACTTCCGGTGGGAGTTGTGGCAGACTGCCGGTACCAGAGAAAGGAGGTGGTCCAAAATTGTCTGAAAGTTTTAGGACTCTGGAGGTGGCCGGGCGCTGAGCGGCGCCGACCGCTGAAGCGCCGCTCCCCCCTCGGGGGACGGTGGCGACTCCAAACTCGGACCACCCGGCACGTGCTACCACGGAACTTGTCCATCCGTGGCGGGCAACCGAGCAACGCACGGGCTGAAATCATCTACGAGAAACCCCCGCATCTGCGGGGGTTTCTCATATCTCGAACCCGTGGCCGCGCATCCAGTCGTCGTTGAAAACCTTGCTCAGATAACCCCGGCCCGAATCGGGGATGATCACCACGACCAGTCGGTCGGGTGTTTCAGATGCCACCCGGATGGCGGCGTGCACCGCCATCCCACCTGAGCCGCCGGTGAGGATCCCCTCGACCCGCGCTAGAGACCGGGCAGCCGCAAATGACTCGGCGTCGGTTACTTCGATGAAACGATCGATGACCTCGAGATCCACGGTCTCGGGGTAGAAATCCTCGCCAACTCCCTCGACGAAGTACTGATGGATGTCGCCGTCGGGGCCCTGGGTGTAGATGGATCCCTGTGGATCGGCTCCGACTACCTCGACTTCAGGGTTCTGTGACTTGAGGAACCGACCCGAGCCGGAGATGGTGCCACCGGTGCCGACCCCGGCGACGAGGACACCGATCCGCCCTTCGGTCTGATCCCAGATTTCCGGCCCGGTCGTCTCGAAGTGGATGCTCGGGTTGGCCATGTTCGAGTACTGGTTCGGATTGAACGCGCCCTCGATCTGTGCTGCCAGGCTGCGGGCGACTCCGTAGTAGGAATCTTCGTCCTCGGGGAGACGGTCGGTGGGAGTGACCACCACCTCGACCCCGTAAGCCCTGAGCAGGTCACGCTTCTCCTGGGACACTTTGTCGGGAACGGTGCAGATCACCCGATAGCCCCTCACCGCACCGACCAGCGCCAGACCGACACCGGTGTTCCCGGACGTGGGTTCAACGATGGTCCCGCCGGGCTTGAGCAGCCCCTCGCGCTCGGCCCGGTCGATCATGGAGACGGCGATCCGGTCTTTGACCGACCCGCCGGGATTCGTGGTTTCGACCTTTGCAACGAGATTCCCTTGCGGATGGAACCGGGACAGGCGTACCAGGGGAGTGTTCCCGATGGTGTCGAGGATGCTGTCGTGAATTGACATGGGTGAGCAGCGTAACGGAGAGCCGGAAGCCGGGACCAGGCACGACTCGGACTTGGCCGGGGCCGGGTTCTAATGTCGGCGCATGCTGCGACCGTTGGTGCGAACCCGATGAACCGGCTGATCAGGTTCGCCTGGTTCGTTCTCGGCTTCAACGTCCTGACCATCCTTGGCGGTGCCGTGGTCCGGGCCACCGGTAGCGGGGCCGGATGCGGACCGTCCTGGCCGACATGCAAGGGTCAGGTGGTGCCCGATCTGGAGGGGGCGACTGCAATCGAGTTCACCCACCGGATGCTGAGCGGACTGGCCTTGATCCTGGTTGGTGTCCTGGCCTTCTGGGTGTGGCGGGCGACCTCCCCCGGAAGCGTCACGCGAAAGGGTGCCCTGCTGTCGGTGGTGGCCATCGTGGGTGAGGCTCTTATCGGGGCCATGATCGTCCTCGCCGAATGGGTTGCCGACGATGCGTCCACGGCACGGGTGGTGGCGGTCCCCCTGCATCTGGTCTACACCTTCTTCTTACTGACCGCACTGACCCTCACCATCTACTGGCTCAAGGGCGGATCATCTCTCGATCCAGGTAGGCCGGGTCGCCGCTGGGTCATCCTCGGGGCCGTGTCCCTGCTCATTCTCGCCGCATCCGGCGGAGTGACGGCACTTGCCGACACGCTGTTTCCTGTCGGGTCCAACACCGGGGAGAACCATTTCCTGACCGTCCTCCGTGTGGTGCACCCGATCCTCGCACTGGTGATCCTGTTGGCCGCCTGGCGTCTGGTGTCGGCTACCGGGCTACCACCGGGACGGGCCGGCCGTCTGCTTCCTTACCTGGTCGGGGGTCTCGCCCTGACCGGCGTGGTGAACATCGGTCTCCACCTGCCGCTGGCCAGCCGGATTCTCCACCTCCTGTTTGCCGATCTCTTGTGGATCGGATTCGTTCTGGTCTCGGCGGACTACCTCTCCAGGGATGTCCGACAGGTGGCGGTTTCAGCGGACTGAGTCGACCGAATCCAGCATCGCGGCCAGCATCTCCGGATCGGATGTAGGCAGATCGCATACGAAGTCCCGGCACAGATAGGCCAAGGTCGCACCTTCAGGTGGCTCGCGCCCGGCGAGGAGCGGCACCTCGTCTCCAACGGTTGGAGAAGGAGCGATAACCACATCGGGTCGGTAGGACCTCCGGTGAATCGCCGCCAGCTTCGGCCAATCGGGTCCGACGATGGCCAGCTCGCGCAGATCTCGTCCCGTATGCGCCAGGCAGAGGTGGTGGCCCACCATCGTCGGGTGCCGTTCCATGAATCGGCCTGCCGCTCCCAGAGTCGCTTCGAACCGGCGTCGTTGGTCGTCGTCACCGGTGAAAAGGTTGGCGTACATGAGGGCCTCGGCAGCCAGAGCATTTCCTGAAGGGGACGGGTTGTCGGTGACATCGAAAGGTCTCTTCACCGGGCCGGGTCGGTCGGCCGGTGTGGTGAAGAACCCGCCCGCCTCCCGGGCGAAACGATCCAGTTCACCCACCATGGCGTTGGCGGCCCGATACCAATGGATCTCAGCCGTTGCCTGGTAGAGGCTGTAGAGCCCTGCTGCCGCCGCTCCGTAATCGTCGACGAATCCCGGTCCTGACGTTCGTCCGTCCCGCCAGGACCTCATCAGCTGCCCACCGACCACCAGGTTGCCGAGCAGGAAACGTGCCGCATCCCGCGCCCTATCGAGAAGACTGCCATCTGCCAATGCCGCACCTGCCTCGGCGAAAGCTCGGATGGCAAGACCGTTCCAAACGGCGACGACCTTGTCATCCCGGGCGGGACGAGTCCGCAGACTGCGTGCCTCGTACAGTCGTTGTCGCGACTCCTCAAGATCCTTCGGTGGGCGTCCATCGGCTCGGAGGAGAATGTTCGAACCCTCGAAGTTCCCCGGTTCGGTCATCCCGTAATGGGAGATGAATCCGTCTGCGGCCTCGCCGAGGATCTCCCGGACTTGATCAAGTGTCCACACGTAGAACTTCCCCTCGACCCCCTCGGAGTCGGCATCCTCTGATGAGTAGAAGCCACCTTCCGGGTGGCGGAGGTCTCGGGCCAGGTAGTCGAGTGTCGATCTCGCCACCGCGACGAAGTCCGATCGATCGAGCTCGACTCCCGCCCACAGGTAGATGCGGGCCAGTTGAGCGTTGTCATAGAGCATCTTCTCGAAGTGGGGAACCACCCAGCTTCGATCGACCGAATACCGGGCGAAGCCGCCACCAAGATGGTCATGGATACCGCCGGCTGCCATCCGTTCCAGGGTGTGGGTCAGCATTTCTGAGGCCCGTGGTGCCCAGGGCTCATGATGTATCCGGAGGAGGAAGTCGAGGACCGGTTGTTGGGGAAACTTGGGTGCATTGCCGAAGCCTCCATCGACCGGGTCATAAACGGAGGCGATGGCCTCGTATGCCCG
>CAYNSP010000073.1:0-9477 GCA_964400035.1 uncultured Acidimicrobiaceae bacterium
GGGGGGCCATGGAGGCCATTGCCGACTACGACCAGGCCACGGTCGACCGTCTCGCCCGGGCCATCGGATGGGCCGTAGGAAACGAGAAGACCTTTACCCGCTTGGCCCACATGAGCGTCGACGAGAGCGGAATTGGCGACCGAGAGGGTCGGCCGAACAAACGCTTCAAGATCCAGGGCATCCTCCGCGACGTTCTCGGTCAGCCCTCCATCGGCGTCATCGAGGAGGATCCGGTCCGGGGGATAGTCAAGTACGCCAAGCCAGCAGGGGTGATCGCGTCGATCGTTCCGATGACCAACCCGGAACTAACCCCGCCCGGCACCGCGATCAACGCCATCAAAGCCAAGGATGCGGTGATCTTCTCCCCTCACCCGCGCACCAAACGGACAAGCAATGAGGTGGTCCGAATCATGAGGGAGGTCCTGGAACGCGAAGGGGCACCTGCAGACCTGTTCCAGTGCGTGGAAGAACCGAGTATCCCGGTCTCGCAATACCTGATGGCATCCTGCGACATGACCCTGGCCACCGGCGGCAAGGCCATGGTCAAGGCGGCATACAGTTCCGGGAAGCCCGCGTTCGGGGTCGGCGCCGGCAACTCCACAATCGTCATCGATGAGACCGCCGATATCGAGGAGGCGGCCCGTAACACCAGATTGTCAAAGACCTCCGATTTCGGGTCAGGCTGCTCGGCTGACGGCAACGTCCTCGTGGCTGCAGCGATATACGACCGATTCAGGGACCAGCTGATCGCTGAGGGCGGATACCTGGCCAACACCCAGGAGAAGGCTCTCCTAGAACGCGCCATGTGGGACGAGAACGGCATGCGGACCCTCAACACCGTGGCCCAGGCTGCTCCCAAGCTTGCAGCCGAGGCTGGCTTCTCGATCCCGGGCGATCGCAAGTTCATCATCGTCGAGCAGGCAGAGATCGGGCCCGAGCACAGGTTCTCCGGTGAGAAGCTGACCACGCTCCTCGCCCTGTACCGCTTCGATTCCTTCGATCGGGCGCTGGACATGGTCCGCGCAATCTTCCAGGTCGGTGGGGCCGGTCACTCCTGCGGCATCTATTCGTTCGACGACGAGCGAATCGACGCTCTCGCCCGGGTGGCCCCGGTAAGTCGGATGATGGTGCGTCAGCCGCAGTCCAAGGCCAACGCGGGGTCGTTCACCAACGGGATGCCGATGACCTCGAGCCTCGGATGTGGCATCTGGGGTGGGAACACCACCAACGAGAACATCAGCCTCAAGCACTACCTCAATATCACCTGGGTGAGCCGACCCATCCCGGAATACCGCCCCTCCGAGGAGGAGCTATTCGGCGAGTTCTACGGAACCGAGGTGCCATGAGCACGGGACGTCCCCTCGAGTTCTCCCTCGCCTACCTGACCGTCATAGGCACTCCGCCGCTGCGAATGGTCGAGATCGCCGCTGACGCCGGGTATGACTACGTCAGCGTCCGGTTCAACCGGGTGACAACAGACGAGGCCGAGTTCCCCTTCCTTTCTGATCCGACGCTGATCCGCCACTTCAACAAGAAGCTGGATGAGACGGGAGTCAGAGTCCTCGACGCCGAGCTGATCCGACTCGGTCCCGAAGACGATCCGTCCGACTACGAGCACTTCGTCGAGGTGGCAGCCTCCATCGGTGCCCGGCACCTGATCATTCAGCTTCCCGACCCCGACCGGCGGCGGGCCGCGGACAAGATGGCCCGGGTCTGCGCCATGGCAGCCCCATACGGCATGACGGTGGACCTGGAGTTCATCCCCTGGACCGCCACACCCGATCTGGAGGCCGCTGCCGACATCGCGGCCAGGGTCGACAACCCGGCAGCAGGAATCCTCGTCGACACCCTCCACTTCGATCGCTCCCACTCCTCGATCTCAACGCTCCACCGCCTCCCGCCGCAGCTGTTCAACTTCATCCAGCTGTGCGACGGCCCCCGGGAGGCCCCACGTGACGATGCCGGGCTGATCCGGGCAGCCCGGACTGCCCGCACGATCCCCGGGCAGGGCGGCCTTGACCTTCGACCCCTCGTTGAGGCACTGCCCCGAGTCCCCTACTCGCTTGAGGTGCCCAACGAACTGACCCGCAGGGACATCGGTACCTGTGAGTTCGCCCGGAGGCTCCTCGTCGCCACCAAAGAGTTCCTCGCCCTCAGCGAGGAACGCATCACCGTCCCCGGCTGACACCACCCACAGCGAGACTCCCTTGACCCGTCTCGCGACTGTCCTGTATCCTTGGATCGATGTCCAACAATGCGGAACGCAGCTCAGGCGGGCCGTTGTCGGATGTACGGGTTCTGGAACTGGGGACCCTGATTGCTGGCCCGTTCGCCGGCCGCATGCTGGCCGACTTTGGGGCCGATGTGATCAAGATCGAGCATCCCGAGCGCGGTGACCCCCTTCGCAGCTGGGGGATGACCTGGAACGGACGCGATTCCCTCTGGCACCTCGTCCAGTCCCGAGGCAAGCGTTCCGTCACCGCGGATCTTGAAGACCAGCACGACCGGGATCTGGTCCGTCGCCTCGCCCTGGAAAGCGACATCCTCGTCGAGAACTTCAGGCCGGGACGACTCGAAGCATGGGGTCTGGACCCCGAGGAGCTCATGGCCGAGAATCGGGGACTGATCGTCGTCCGCATCTCGGGATACGGCCAGACCGGACCGATGTGCGACCAGCCAGCTTTCGGCACCATCGCCGAGGCGGCCGGCGGACTCCGTTACATCACCGGAGATCCGGACCGGACTCCCAGCCGCGTCGGTCTCAGCATCGGTGACTCCCTCGCCGCACTCCATGCCGTGATCGGGACCCTGATCGCCCTGCACGAGCGGAACACATCCGGGCGGGGTCAGGTCGTCGATGTGGCCCTCACCGAGTCGGTCTTCGCCATGCTCGAGGGCATTCTGCCTGAGTACTCGTACCACGGGGCGATCCGGGGGCGGACCGGAAACATTGCTCACAACTCGGCTCCGACAAATGTGTATCTGTGCGCCGACGGAGCCATGGTGTGCATTGCTGCCAACACCACCCGACTGTTTCGGGAGCTCTTCCGGGTTATCGGGCGTGCTGACCTGGCCGACGATTCAGATCTGGCGACGAACGAGGGGCGCGTCCGTCGGTCCGACGAGCTCGATCGGACGATCGGTGCCTGGACCTCGGCTCTGTCGTCAGACGAGGTGGTGGGTGTACTCCGCGAGCATCACGTCCCGGTGAGCCGGATCAACAGCGTCGCCGACATCGTCGCCGATTCACAGCTCCGGGCCAGGGAAGCGTTCGTCGAGGTTGTCGACCAGCGTCTCGACCGGCCCCTTCTGGTACCGGGTGTGATCCCGAAACTCTCCAGGACGCCAGGCCGGATCCCGCCTCTTGGGGAGGATCTCGGAGCTTCGACCCGCGATGTGGCCGCTGGTCTCAACGACGTAGTCGCTACCGACAACCAGACTGGTTAGCCATGGGGTCGGTCGAAACTTATCGGGGGACTGTTGATGCGAAGCACCTCGGGCTAACGCTGATCCACGAGCACATCTTTGTCCGCAATCCCGAACTGGAGCGGAACCTCCACGATGACAGCTGGAATGAGGACATCTACGTCGAGGAAGCCGTGAGGACCCTGGACCACCTCCACCAGCTCGGAGTGGCGACCATCGTCGATCTCACCGTTCCCGGTCTCGGGCGAGACGTCCCCGTCGTGGCGAGGGTGGCGGAGCGCACCCCGATAAACCTGGTGGCCTCGACCGGTTGGTATACGACGGCGGGACTGCCCCTCTTCTTCGATCTCAACGGACCCGGACGCGTTGTGGATGGTCCGGACTCCCTGACCCAGATGATTCTGCGTGACATCACGGAGGGAATTGCGGGCACCGGTGTCCGCGCCGGGATGCTCAAGATCGCCACGGATGTCAAGGGCTTCACTGAGGACATCATCCGGGTCATGGAGGCGGCGGCGATTGCTCACCACGAGACGGGCGTTCCGATTACCACCCACTCGAATCCTGGTTCGGGGAACGGCTTGGACCAACAGGAGTTCTTCGTCAGTCGGGGTGTCCCCCCGGACCGGCTGATCATCGGGCATTCGTGCGACACCGACGATCTGGCGTACCTTCGTGCACTAATGGACAACGGTTCGACCATCGGGATGGATCGCTTCGGCATGGAGCACGTATTTCCAGACGACATCCGACTCAGGACGCTGCTTTCACTGATCGAGGAGGGGTATGCGGACCGAATCGTGATCTCCCACGACGCCGCCATATACAGTCACGTCACGCCACCGTCGTGGCGAGCGAGGCACACTCCAGACTGGCGGATGGATGGTTTGTTGACCCGCATCGTCCCTCTGTTGCGCAACAGTGGCGTTAGCCAGGAGACTCTGGATCAGATGCTGATCGAGAACCCGCGGGGGCTCCTGGAGGTGCCACGTTGAGGGCGGCGCTGCTCACCGAGCCAGGCCGGATCGAGGTGGCGCACGTCGACGACCCCACGCCCGGCCCGGGTGAGGTGCGGATCTCGGTGGAGGGAGTCGGGATCTGCGGTTCGGACCTCAGTGTCTTTTCCGGCAAGTGGGCCGCTCCTTCTTACCCCTGGATCATGGGCCATGAGGCATTCGGTGTGATCGATGCGGTGGGCGAGGGAGTGACGGTGGATCGGATTGGCCAGCGAGTGGTCATCGAACCCAACGTTGTCTGCTTCGAATGCGATCAGTGCCGCTCCGGCCGCACGTCGGCATGCACGCGACGCCAATCAGTCGGAATGAACCGACAGGGGGCGCTCGCAGAGAAGCTGACCATTGCCGACGCTTTTGCATGGTCTGGCCCGACAGTGGGCGACGACGATCTTGTATGCGTCGAACCGGTGACAGTGGCCGTCGGCGGCTTGCGTCGGCTGGGAGAAGTGGCCGACGGGCGCGCCCTTGTCGTTGGTGTCGGCGCCCTTGGACTCATGGTGACCCTGGTTCTGCGAGAGCAAGGCGTGGACACCGCGGCCTCAGACCTGAACCCCGAACGCATCGCCCTGGCGGCCCACCTGGGTGCGAGGCAGGTCTCGGAAGCGGAGGTCTTCAATACCGTCATCGACACCGTCGGATCGCCGGGATCCGTCGCCGGGAGCTTTCAGCATCTCGCTCCTGGTGGCACGCTGCTCCTTCTCGGCCTCGACAGTCGCCCCCTGCCTCTCGACGCCCAGAGCATCGTGCGACGACAGGCGCTGTTGCGCGGTTCCCTCACCTACGACCACCCTGGAGACTTCGAGAGAGCGATCGAGTTGGTCCGGAACGGACTCAACCCCGGGCGTGTTGTCACCGACCGCTATCCCCTCGAGGAAGCTCAGGCTGCCTTCGAGAACGCGGGCTCGGGCAGGGGGAAAACGTGGATCAGGATCAATTCGGTCCGTTCATGACCACACGATGCGTTCCACATGGTAGGCTCCGTGTCCAGCTATGTGGGATCCTCGGACCCCACTAGATCCAAAGGCAAAGGAGAGACATGAGCAAGCGATCTCGAGTCTTCGCCCTGATGCTTGCGACGACCTTGGTGCTGGCGGCCTGCTCCGGGGGAGCGGGTACGACCACCACCACGACGTCCGGCGGGGACACGACGACGACGGCTCAAGGCACCACCAGCACAGCAGCCCCGGTCGAACAAGAAGTTGAGCTGGTCCTGGCTCACAGCTACCAGGACACCCAGCCTCAAGTCCGATGCGGTGCTTTCGTGATCAAGGAGGTAGCCGAGGGCGAGAACGTCGGAATCACCATCGAAATATTCGGTGCTTCATCCCTTGGTGGGGACGCGGCCCGGATCGAGTCGGTGATCTCTGGAGACATCGACATCGACATCCAGGGTGCTTCCGCCCTCGCCTCGGTGTACGCACCGATGACCGTGGTCGACGGTGCCTTCGTCTTCGATGACAGCGAGCACGTCTACAACTACTTCACCAGCGATGCGTCGGATCCGTTGAAGGATGGCTTCTTTGATGAGACCGGCGTTCGGATCCTCGGCGCCTGGAACACCGGGGCCCGGCAGTTCACTGCCAACGAGCCGATCCGCGAACCGGAAGACCTTGATGGCCTCCGCATGCGGTTCCCCCCGTCACCGACGTTCCTTCTGAACGCGGCCGCGATGGGCGCCCAGGCGGTCGAGGTTGCCTATGAGGAGCTGTACCTGGCTCTTCAGCAGGGCACAGTGGACGGCCAGGAGAACCCCCTGACCAACATCTACGCCATCAACCTCGTCGAGGTACAGGACTACATAAGCCTGTCCTCCCACCAGCTCAGCACGAACCTGGTGATCGTCGGCGGAGTCTGGGACGAGCTCAGCCCGGCCCAGCAGGCGGCCCTGCAGAAGGGCGTCGATCAGGCGATGATTCAGGAACCTGAGTGCGCCGCTGAGGACGAAGCAGACATCCTCGACGAGTGGCGTGCCTCCGGCGCCATCGAGATCGTCGATGACGTCAACCGCGAGGCCTTCCGTCAGAGGGTGGAGCCTTACCTCCGGGACAACTTCACCGAGGCTCAGATCGAGGTCCTCGAAGCCATCCGTTCCACGGCCGGAGGATGATCGCATAGGGGGTTGGTGCCCGGGGCTGACGCTTCGGGCACCTTTCTCCTACTTATCCTGAGACCTTTACCGGTCGGACCCGAAAGGAGATCTACTTCGCCATGACCCGGGGCGAACCGCCGAACAACGGGCCTATCGAGGACAGTCTCGCTCCGAGTGCGCATCTTGACGCCCCTGAGGACGAGCACGCTGTCTTCGAGGAGCCCCCACTGCTCCCGAGGGCCGAGCCGTTGCGCACGATCTTCAAGGGAATCGCTGTGGCCGAGCAAGTGGTCTCTGCGGTGCTCCTGTTCGTGTTGCTCGGTCTTACTATCGCCCTGGTCATCCAGCGGTACTTACGGACGGGTTGGCCGGGCACCGGCGAACTGGCCCGCTACATGATGGTCTGGGGCACTTTCCTGATAGCCGGGTACCTGGTCGCGTATCCGCCTCGCCACATCACCATCGCCGTGGTTGATTACTTCGTCAAGGGTCGTGCCCTTGGAGTCATCAAACTATTCGCCGATGTCGTGATCCTGATCGGCAGCCTCGTTGTCCTCTACGGCGGCTATCAGCTTCTCGCCAGCGACATCGGGCAGACGACACCTGCCGCTGGTCTCCCGTTGAAGCTGGTCAATTCGATCCCGGTGATCGGGTTCGTTCTCGTCGCTTTCCGGGCGATCCTGGGGATCATCGTCCGGGACATCCCCATGCTCAGGGGACGTGAGGTGAAGAGTTGAGCGTCTGGGTCCTCGTAATCCTGATCATCGTCCTCTTCCTGGTCAGAGTTCCCATGGCTTTCGCCATCCTTGTTCCATCACTTCTCTACTTCGTCCTCGAGGACTACACCCTCCACCTCGCCATGCGAACGATCATGGCCGGGGTCAACAGCTGGCCGCTCCTTGCGGTTCCGCTCTTCATCCTGGTGGGAATCATCGCCAGCCGGTCGGAGATCGCCGACCGCATGTATGACGCGGCTGTGCTCTTGCTCGGACCGCTCCGCGCCGGGCTTGCCTATGTCAACATCGCAGTCAGCGTGGTGTTCTCATGGATGAGCGGCGCGGCCCTCGCCGACGCCGCCAGTATCGGCGCGATAGAGGTCGACCACATGAGGAAGAAGGGCTACCCGGCCGAGTTCTCCGTGGGTCTCAGTGGCGTATCGGCGATGATCAGCCCGATCATGCCTCCGAGCATTCCTGCTGTCATCTATGGCTCTGTAGCCGCCGTGTCGGTCGGCGCCCTCTTCGCCGCCGCCGTGATCCCGGCTGTCTTGATGTCCATCGGCATGGCACTGATGGTCTGGTGGTGGGCGAGAAAACGTCCGGACCTGGTCGGCGCGCCGTACGACTGGCCGGTTGTGAGACGGGCCGTCTGGCGTGCCTTGCCAGCGATGGGTGCACCGGTCCTCATTCTCGGCGGCATCCTTGGCGGATACTTCACTCCGACGGAGGCCGCCGGGGTCGGCGCGGTCTACATGCTCGTTCTGGCGCTTTCGTATCGCACTCTCAAGCTGAAGAACATTGCCCTCATTTTCCGGGACACCGCTGCAATCTCAGGCCAGATCATGCTCATCATCGGGGCTTCCGCACTGCTGAGCTGGATTCTCTCGAGGGAGCGGGTGCCGGAACTCTTCGCCTCGGCGATCCTTGAGTTCACCGACCAGAAATGGGTCTTCTTGCTCCTCATCAACCTGATGCTGATCATTCTCGGAATGATCCTCGAGCCGAGCTCGGCCCTCATCATCCTGGTGCCGATCCTGCTCCCCGTGGCCACCCAGTTCGGTATCGACCCGGTCCACTTCGGATCGATCGTGGTGTTCAATCTGATGCTTGGCCTTCTCACGCCTCCCATGGGTGGGGTGGTCTTCGTTCTCAGTTCTGTGACGCGGATCCCCATCGAACGCGTCTTCCGGGGTGTGGCCTACTTCATACCGGTGATGCTCGTGGTGCTCCTCCTCATCGCATATGTGCCGGCGATCACCACCTGGTTGCCCGGCGTGCTCGACCTCGGTCGAGGGAGTCCCTGACATGTCGGTGTTGGAGAAGGCATCCGACCTGATCGATTGTCTGGGAAAGGAGGGCGAGCCGATGACCCTCGGTCGGGTGCGGGACGCCATGGGCATGCCGAAGTCGTCAACTCATCGCCTCCTGAGCGAACTCGCCGCTCTAGGCATCGTGCGACGAACGGAGGACGGCATGTACACCCTCGGACCCCGACTTCTCTATTGGGGGGAGGCGGCTGCGGGTAGCTTCGACCTCCGTCGCGTCGCCGAGCAGTCGATGCGACGGCTCCGGGACGAACTCGATGAGAGTGTCCATCTGTATGTTCGCGAGCAGGACGCACGGATCTGCATCGCCGCCGCCGAAGGGAGGCAGGTTCTCAGACCGTTCGTTGAATTGGGACGCCCGCTTCCCCTTCGGGTGGGAGCGGCAGGCAAGCTCCTCCTTGCCTACGCAGACGAGAAGACTAAGAAGCTGGAGCTGGACCGCGCGGCCTCCGAGGCTTCGTTGTCTCACCGACCGATCTCCGCGGAGCAGCTGGCACTGATACGTGAGGAACGGTGGGCCACTTCAGTGGGGGAACGCGAGCCCGGAGTGTCCGCTGCTGCCACCACGATCATGGACGGACGGGGGCGAGTAGTTGCGGCTCTCTGCATTTCGGCCCCTACGGTTCGGCTGCCCGAAGAGCGTTTCGCCGATCTCCGGCCACCACTTGAGGCCTGCGCCGGCGAGATTTCAGCCCTGCTGGGCAGATCCTCTCAGGAGTTTGTATGAGCGACACTTCGCGGCCGAGCCACGAGGGCAATCCCACCGGCCAATCACACAAGGCAGAGCCCTGGAACTCGGCGATCACAATGACCTCCGATCGCCACGTGTTCGTGAGAGGCGTACCCCTCGATGAAGCCATCGGTACGCGGTCTTTTCCCGCAATGGTTCTCCTGATGTGGCG
>CAYNSP010000074.1:0-9436 GCA_964400035.1 uncultured Acidimicrobiaceae bacterium
CGTACAGTCGGAGATGATCTGGTCGCCGAGTTCGGGACGAGCGGATACGGCGTCTTCAAGACAGCCGTGGCCGAGGCCGTGGTGGAGGCTCTCAAACCGATTCAGGAGGCGTACAACGCGATCAGCGATGCCGAGGTGAACCAGGTGATGGCCACCAGCGCCGAAAAGGCGAGGGTTTCCGCAGAAGACACCATGGCTCTGGTGCGGTCCGCAGTCGGATTGGACTGACCGGGTCAACCCAGCTGTTCGAGCAGTTCCTCGGGGATCATCAGGACCAGGACGGCCAGTAGGTTCCATCCCGAGTGGAGGAAGATCGCCGGCCCGATCCTGCCCGTCCTGAGGGTTATCCAGGCGAGCACCGCACCCAGGATCAGCAGCGGGGGGATGGCGACCGCAACCGCGGCGAAGAATCGATCGGTGCGGAGATCGGCGAGGTGAACCGCGGCGAAGATGATCGCCGAGGCAACGATGGCGACCGTCTTGCCCCGTCTCCGTAACGCCCTGAGTAACACCCCACGGAAGACGATCTCCTCGATCAGGGGAGCGAACAGGACCGCGGTGAGGATCAGCACCGTCCGGAGGAACTGGCTGATGTCCGGATCCGAGATTGTCCCGGCGATGTTCTGGACCGGCTCCCCGTCGGGGAAGAGCTGGCGGACCAGGGGGGCCATCAACGGTGCGATGACGAACTGGAGACCGATCCCGAGTCCGAGGTACAGGGTGTCTTTGGGTTCGATCCCCCAACCGAAGTCGGCGTCTTCCTTCTTCCGACCCAGAATCCAGATGAGTGCGAAGGTGGCGAGGTACTGACCGCCGAGACCGAAGACACCCGGATAGGGGGCGTTGATGGCGTCGGCGGCAAGGAATACCAGTGCCGAGCCGAAGAGCCCACCGAGCCAGATCATGATGAAATCGAAGACGGTCCAGGTGTGTGTCACTGGCCGGGAGGCTACTGCCGGTGATCGTTCTTCACACTGTTACCCTTGCTCCACAGAGCGCGGAGGAAGAGCCAAGTGGAAATCGACATCGGAATCGGGAAGTCCGGTCGTCAAGCCTACGGATTCGACGACATCGCCATCGTCCCTTCGAGGAGGACCCGCGACCCCGACGACGTCGACATCTCCTGGCAGCTCGACGCATTCAATTTCGACCTCCCTCTCCTCGGTTCGGCGATGGACGGGGCGATCAGCCCTGAGACCGCCATCAGGATCGGTCAGCTGGGTGGACTCGGGGTGCTCAACCTCGAGGGGCTGTGGACCCGTTACGAGGATCCGGTGCCGTACTTCGAGGAGATCGCCGAACTCGAGGCCGAGAAGGCGACCAGACGGATGCAGGAGATCTACCTGGAGCCGGTCAAGCCCGATCTGATCGGGCAACGTGTCGCCGAGATCAAGGCGGCCGGTGTGGTCACCGCCGCCAGTCTCACCCCCCAGCGGGTCAGGGACTGGGGTGCACTGGCGATCGGCGGGGGACTCGACATCCTGGTCATCCAGGGGACCGTGGTCTCCGCCGAGCATGTCTCCACCCGTGAGGAGCCGCTCAACCTCAAGGAGTACATCGCCGGATGCGAGGTTCCGGTCATCGTCGGTGGTTGTGCCAGCTATTCAACGGCCCTCCACCTGATGCGGACCGGTGCGGTCGGCGTCCTCGTCGGTGTCGGCCCGGGCGCCTCATGCACCACCCGTGGTGTTCTCGGTGTCGGAGTGCCTCAGGCAACCGCCATCGCCGATGCCGCCGGAGCCCGGATCAGATACCTCGATGAGACCGGTCGTTATGTCCATGTCATTGCCGACGGTGGGATGCGGACCGGTGGCGACATCGCCAAGGCGATCGCCTGTGGGGCCGATGCGGTGATGATCGGATCGCCGCTGGCTGCTGCAGCCGAAGCACCGGGACGTGGATTCCATTGGGGAATGGCGACATTCCATCCGACCCTGCCGCGCGGTGCTCGGGTTCAGGTTGGCGAACTGGGGACCCTCGAGGAGATCCTCGTCGGTCCCGCCCACGAGAACGATGGGCGTCGCAATCTGTTCGGTGCTCTCCGTGTCTCGATGGCCACGACCGGCTACTCGAACATCAAGGAGTTCCAGAAGGCCGAGGTGATGATCGCCCCGTCCCTCCAGACCGAAGGGAAGGCACTCCAGCGGTCCCAAAAGGTCGGTATGGGGTGACGGCTCCCTTCTGGATGTGTCCCCCCTTGGGGGGACCGATCAGCCTCAGGCTGATCGAGGGGGGTCCGGCTCAGCTTGCTGAGTCGTCGTAAACCATGGGCACGGTTCTCGTACTCGACTTTGGTGCCCAATACGCCCAGTTGATCGCCCGGAGGGTGCGGGAAGCACATGTCCGGTCGGAGATCGTCCCTTGGAACATCACCCCGGAAGAGGTCAAACGACTTCGCCCGATCGGGCTGATCTTCTCCGGTGGTCCCGCATCGGTGTATGCCCCCGACGCGATGCGCCCCGATCCGGCCATCCTCGACCTGGGCATACCCGTCCTCGGCATTTGCTACGGGCACCAACTCATCGCCGAACTGCTGGGTGGTGAAGTCGCCCGGACCGGGGAGGCCGAGTACGGAGACACCACCTTCGAACGGGCCCCGGACTCGATGCTTCTGAAACCTCTCCCCGAGAGTCAGCAGGTCTGGATGTCGCATGGTGACCAGGTGGTAGGAGCTCCACCCGGCTTCAGGGCTACCGGCCGATCCGCCGGAGCGGTAGTGGCGGCTATGGAAGACCCCAGCCGGGGCCTCTTCGGTGTCCAGTTCCACCCTGAAGTCGCACACACGCCGCGTGGCGATGAGATCTTCAAACGGTTCCTCTACGACGTATGTGGGGCGTCACCTACCTGGACCTCTCATTCCATCATCGAGACCCAGGTCGAGCGGATCCGTGCCCAGGTGGGGGATGCCCGTGTCATCTGCGGTCTGTCGGGTGGTGTCGACTCCGCGGTGGCGGCTGCCATCGTCCACAAGGCGATCGGGAACCAACTCACCTGCATCTTCGTCGACCACGGTCTTCTCCGGGCCGGTGAGGCCGAACAGGTCGAGGAGACGTTCCGGTCGGTGTTCGATGTCGACCTGATCCAGGTCAAGGCCGCCGACCGTTTCCTCGAGGCTCTGGCCGGTGTGACCGACCCCGAGCAGAAGCGCAAGATCATCGGTGAGACATTCATCAGGGTCTTCGAGGAGACCGCCAAGTCGGTCGGCGACGCCAGATTCCTGGTTCAGGGGACGCTGTACCCGGATGTGATCGAGTCGGGGTCGGCGTCTGCGGCCACGATCAAGACCCACCACAACGTCGGTGGGCTGCCCGAGGACATGACATTCGAACTCGTGGAACCCCTCCGTGACCTGTTCAAAGACGAGGTCAGGGCGGTCGGGGAAGAACTTGGGCTGCCCGAGGAGATCGTCTGGCGTCAACCCTTCCCGGGACCCGGGCTTGCAGTCCGGATCATCGGCGAGGTGACGCGGGAACGTCTCGAGATCCTCCGGGCGGCCGACACCATCATCCTGGAAGAGATCAGAAGGGCCGGCTTGTACCGGGAGATCTGGCAGGCCTTCGGTGTCCTGCCCGCGATCAAGTCGGTCGGGGTGCAGGGTGACGGACGCACCTACGCCTACCCCCTGATCATCAGGGCGGTCACCTCGGAGGATGCGATGACGGCCGACTGGGCCCGTCTCCCATACGAGATCCTGGCGAGGATGTCGACCCGGATCATCAACGAGGTCCCCGGTATCAACCGCGTCGCTTACGACATCTCTTCGAAGCCTCCCGCCACCATCGAGTGGGAGTGATTTCGGGGTCCCGTTCAGACTTGTAACTCTTCTGCCGATGTAAAACGGCAGTAGAGATCGAGACGGTTTGAACCCGAACAGCCCTGAATTGATTCGCCTCTTCCGTGAGGAGCTAGAGGAGCGCTCGCGTGGACTCATCGCGGGCGCCCGCGACCTTCTCGATGGGGAAATCAGCGAGCAGGCCGTGGCCGATCGGGTCCGTGACGCCCACACCGTCAAGGGCTCCGCCGGGTTGATCGGGAACAAGCAGATCGCACGGGCCGCCGCGGCGTTGGAGAAGGTCTGGAAGCAGGTGGCGGAAGGTTCCGAGCTATCCGCCGAGCTCCCGGTGACCATGGAGGCGGTGGCGGGCCGGCTCGTCGGCGCATTCGACGCAGGTGGCGATGACGAACTCGACCAGCTCATCTCCAAACTGGAATCGGACGACAGCCGGGCCAAGCAGAATGCTGTCGTCATCCCGATCCGTCCCAGCGATGAGGGGGGTATGGGTGGTCTCCTCTCCTCGGTTTCTGAGGATCTGCTCTCCGGAGCGACCAGGGTCGACACGGGACTGCTCTACCGCCTGATCAACCGGATCGTCGAGGTGTCCCTCGATGCCGACGCCCTGGCCGACCTGTCCCTGATTTCAATCGAAGGTTCCGACCCCGACCTGTTCCGACGTTCCTGGCGCAACCAGCTGGAACGGCTCAGGGACTCGATCGGCGAGATCCAGGAGCAGGCCATCGCCCTGGCCAACGTCTCCTTCTTCGAGGCTGTCTCGACCTACCCCCAGTTCATCCGCTACCTCGGTCGGAGGATGGGCAAGGACGTGCGGATCGTGATCGAAGGGGAGGAGGTCCAGTTGGACCGTCAGATCGTCGATCTGCTCCGCGACCCGCTCCGCCACCTCCTGGTCAATGCGGTGGACCACGGGATCGAGGATCCCGCAGTTCGGATCACCAACGGCAAGCCGGCCACCGGAACCATCACCGTCAAGGCTGAGCGGGTCAACGACCGGGTCGAGGTCTCGGTCATAGACGACGGGGCCGGTGTCGATTGGGCGATGGTCACCGAAGTGGCCGACCGTAAAGGGATCCAGGTCACGCCGCCCGATCTCTCTTCGGTGCTGTTCACACCCGGGTTCACCACGGCACAGGCGGTGTCGGACTTCTCCGGTACCGGGGAGGGTCTGGCGGCCGCACTGACCGCCGTTGAGACCGTCAACGGTGCAATCAACTTGAGTTCCGTGGCCGGGCACGGGACGACGGTCACCCTGGTTCTGCCCCTGTCGATGGCACTCCAGAACGTCGTCGTGGTGGCGCTCGGTGACCAGTTCTGGGGGATACCCGAGGCGGCAGTCGAGGCAAGCATGCCCCTGTCCAAGGCGGAGGTCACGTCGACCGCCAGCGGCCGCGCCATCAGATTCCGGAGTGCGGCCATCCCCTGTGTCTCCCTTTCCACCGCAGTGGGTGCACCGCCACCGGACAACGAGTCGGAGATCCTCGTCGTCAACACACGGACCGGCCTGGTCGCGGTGACCGTCAGTGAATTGGTCGACCTGCGTCGGGTGGCGGTCAAGAATCTCGGTCCGATCCTGGAAGGTACAGGGCACATCACCGGCGCCGCCCTGCTCGGTGGTGGTCAGATCCTGGTGGTGATCGACCCCAACTACCTGGGGATGATTGCCCGTCAAAGGCCCCGTTCTGCCGAGGACAGTCCGCGCATCCTTGTGGTGGACGACTCGGCCGGTGTCCGCCAGTTGCTATCCGCCACTCTCACCGGTGCCGGGTTCGAAGTAGAGGTGGCGAGTAATGCAAGGGAGGCGGCACTGGCAATGAGCAGCCAACCATTCGATGCGATGGTGGTGGACTACTCGATGCCACGTTCCAACGGTGTCGAGTTCGTCCGGGCGATGCGCGCCGCCGAAGTGCGGGTTCCGATCGTGATGGTCTCCGGCGTTGCCTCACCTGAGGAGAAACAGGCCGCCTGGGAGGTCGGGGTCGATGCCTATCTCGACAAGTTCGATCTCCGACAGGGTGTCCTCACCAAGACCCTCAAACAGCTCCTCGGGATGGACGCCGCCGAAACGGGCTAGCTCGCTCTTCAGACACCACGAAACCGGGTCGATACATCTACTGGTATGCCCGACCTTTCGCGCATTCTCGAATACGCCATTTATGCGCTGCCGGTGGTCGGTATCGCGGCTGTCGTCTGGGCGTGGAGGATCACCGCTCAGGGTCGCGAGCGCGAACGCGAGGTGAAGCGTCTCTCCGAAGAGGCGCACACCATCAAGAACGACTTCGTGGCCATGGTCAGCCACGAACTGCGGACCCCGCTCACCTCGATCGCCGGGTTCTCCCACACCCTCGTTGAGTCGTGGCAGGACCTGCCCCCTGATGAGGTGTCGGAGTTCCTCACCATCATCAACCGGCAGGCGATCTACCTCGGTGACCTGGTTGAAGACGTGCTGGTGATCCCCCGTCTTGAAGCGGATCGTCTCCGTTTGGATCCCGAGTTGTTCGATCTCGGTGACCTGATCGAGGATGTGGCCCAGATGGTGTTCCCCAACGGTGGGCGGAAGACTTCGCTGGTCTCCTTGCCTGACGGGGTGAGGGTCTATGCCGACCGCAGAAGGGTCCAGCAGATCGTCCGCAACCTCATGGAGAACGCCCGCAAGTACGGCGGTGACCAGATCCTCGTCGAAGGTGTCGTGATCGGGGATCAGTACACGGTGATCATCTCCGACAACGGTCCCGGGGTCCCCGACGAGGAGACACTCAAGGTCTTTGAGAAGTTCGAACAGGTCTCCAAGGGCGACTCCCGGGAGTCGACCGGCATCGGTCTGGGTCTTCCCATCGCCCGTCGTCTGGCCAGGGTGATGGGTGGTGACGTCTGGTACGAGCGTCGCTTCCCGACGGGAGCCAGGTTCTGTTGCTCCCTCCCGCTACATCGTCGGGCGATCATGCCCGAAACCGAGACTCCGGCCCCGGTGCGGGAGCGTCTCGTCGAACCGGTCGACGCCAACGCAAGCTGACACGCTTGTGATTTCCGTCGGCTGGTGGGGGTACCATCGGTCCAATGCAGCAGGCCGAGTGGTTCTTCGATGACGTACCGGTCGACTCGCCACTCTTCGCCGACCTCAACGCCACCCAACGGGAGGCGGTAGCCGCAACCGAAGGTCCGGTTCTGGTGGTGGCCGGCGCCGGATCGGGTAAGACCCGCGTCCTCACCTACCGGATCGCTCATCTGATCAGGGATCGTCAGGTGCCACCCGACTCGATCCTGGCGATCACATTCACTAACAAGGCTGCCGACGAGATGAAGCAGCGGGTGGGTGCCCTGGTCGGTGGTGTGGTCAAGACGATGTGGGTCCGGACGTTCCATTCCGCCTGTGTCCGGATTCTTCGCAAGGAGGCCCATCGTCTCGGCTACAGGAGTGGCTTTTCGATCTACGACGAGGCCGACTCGCTCCGACTGATCCGTCTCGTCACCAATCAACTCGACCTGGATTCCAAGAGGTTCCCGGAACGGGCGGTCAAGGCGGTGATCTCCAAGGCCAAGAACGAATTGGTCGACTTCGAGAGCTTTGCCGACCAGGACCAGGGTTTCTATCACGAGCAGATCGCCGACATCTACCGGCTCTATCAACAGCGTCTGCTCGAGTCCTCAGCGATGGACTTCGACGACCTCCTGATGGTGACGGTCGAATTGTTCGCCGCCTTCCCCGACGTCCTGGAGACGTATCAGCGTCGATTCCGGTATGTCCTGGTCGACGAGTATCAGGACACCAACCACGCTCAGTACCAGTTGGTTCGCCAACTGACTGCGGCCCACGGAAACCTCTGTGTCGTGGGTGACTCCGACCAGTCGATCTACAAGTTCCGGGGCGCCGACATCCGCAATATCACCGAGTTCGAACGGGATTACCCCGACGCCCGGATCATCGTCCTCGAACAGAACTACCGCTCGACCGAGACCATCCTCGACGCGGCCAACTCGGTGATCTCGCACAACACCAAACGAACCCCGAAGAACCTTTGGTCAGACCGTGGCCGCGGGATCCCGATCACCCGCTATGAGGCCGAGGATGAACACGACGAAGCTGGATTCGTTGTCGACGAGATCGAGAGGCTTCAGGGGCAGGGTTTCAACCTCGGCGACTTCGCCGTCTTCTTCCGCACGAATGCGATGTCCCGGGTGGTTGAAGACGTGTTCGTCAGAAGAGGGATTCCGTACACGGTGGTCGGGTCGGTCAAGTTCTACGATCGCAAGGAGATCAAGGATGCCCTCGCCTATCTACGGGCCCTGATCAACCCGGATGACACCGTGTCGGTAAAACGGATCATCAACGAGCCACGACGGGGGATCGGAAACACCACCATCGCCCATGTCGACCGGTTCGCCGAAGCCAACCGGATCAGCTTCTTCGAAGCCCTGTCCCGTGCGGGGGACATCTCCCAGCTCAACGCCCGCGCTCAGAAGCAGGTGCTGGAGTTCGTCGCTCTGATCGGGGCGCTCCGTGAGAAGTCGGTTTCCGAAGGGGTCGAGGGGGCCCTCCAGGGCGTCCTCTACGACACCGGCCTGATCGCCGGACTCGAACTGGAACGGACCATCGAGGCGATGGGACGGGTTGAGAACCTCAAGGAGTTGGCCGGTGTCGCCGCCGAATTCGAGTCGGCCAATGAGGGCGCCGTCGTCGATGACGAACCCTTCGACAGTCTGGACAGTCTGCGACGTCTCGAACTGTTCCTCGAGTCGACCGCTCTGGTCGCCGACATCGACGAGTGGGACGAGGGTGCGGGTGCAGTGACCCTGATGACCCTGCACAGTGCGAAGGGTCTCGAGTTCCCGGTGGTGTTCATCATGGGGATGGAAGACGGGGTGTTCCCGCACATGCGGTCGTTGGGCGATCCTGCCGAACTGGAGGAGGAGCGTCGGCTCGCTTATGTCGGCATAACCCGTGCCCAGGATCATCTTTACCTCACCTCGGCCTGGAAGCGGCTCCTCTTCGGAGGCTCGTCGTTCAACCCGCCGTCCAGGTTCCTCGCCGAGATCCCCGATGCTCTGATGACCAAGGCCCCGAAACGGATGCGCACCGGACCGGCCGATGTCGCCGCAGCCACGGGTCCGATGACCACCGTCGATCCGTCCGAGATCGGTCCCGGCGACAGGGTGCGTCACGGAAAATGGGGGTTGGGGACGGTCCGCGAAGTGGTGGGTGAAGGTGACCGGGCCGAAGCCGAGATCATGTTCGACACCCAGGGTAAGAAACGTCTCCTGCTCGCCTGGGCGCCCCTGGAACGGGCCTGACCGCTATCTGGATTCGATGCTTTCGAGCAGCTGGTGCCAGCTGTCGGTGAACTTCTCCACGCCTTCGCGCTCCAAAGTCTCGACAACGTCGTCGTATTCGATCCCGAGCCGGCCCATCTCGTCGAGGTCCTCTTCCGCTCTCGCCATCTCCGCCGGTCCGAACGGCTCCGGATCGGGATCACCCGATTCGTGATAGGTCATGATCGTGTCGATGGGCATCGTGTTCACCGTCCCCGGCGCGACCAGTTCCTCTACGTAAAGCAGTTCGTCGTACTCCGGATTCTTGGTCGAGGTCGATGCCCAGAGCGGCTTCTGCGGTCTGGCTCCTCTGCTTAGGAGGTCGTCGAACCGCTC
>CAYNSP010000075.1:0-9402 GCA_964400035.1 uncultured Acidimicrobiaceae bacterium
ACATCCACATACCCCGAACATACGTTCCCCCACCGACAGAATCAACCCCCTTGTGCACGAATCAGGTGACTATTTTTCGAATAGTCACCTCAGGCCAATCGGCCACCGCGAAGGGGTTCGATATCCTCCTGTTGTCCCACCCGCCAGATGGCTCTCAGGCTTCGGAGAAGACCTTCTCCATGATCTCGTCGTCGATGTCGTAATTGGAGAACACGGCCTGAACATCGTCCAGGTCATCCAGGGCGTCGATCAGATTGAGCAGCTTGCGGGCATCGCTCTCCCCCACCGGGACCAGGCTGGAGGGGCGCTGCACGACATCGGCCGATTCGAGGGTGATTCCGGCAGCCTCCAGTGCCTCACGCACTGCAGAAAGGTCTGATGGGGCGGTGACCACCTCGAAGGTTCCGTCGCCGTTGTCCACCACATCCTCGGCGCCGGCGTCGAGGGCTCCGAGCATCACATCTTCTTCCGAACCGGAGGCGACGATCACACCCTTTTGGCTGAAGAGGTAGCCGACCGACCCGGGTTCGCCGAGGTTCCCGTTGCGTCGGGTGAAGGTGGAGCGGACCTCAGAAGCGGCCCGATTGCGGTTGTCGGTGAGGATCTGAACGTAGAGTGCCACCCCGCCGGGGCCATATCCCTCGTACCAGATCTCCTCATACAAGGCGCCTTCGACCTCACCGGTGCCACGTTTGATCGCCCGGTCGATGTTGTCATTGGGCATGGATGCGGCCTTTGCCTTCTCGATGGCAGTGGCCAGAGTGGGGTTGAAATCAGGGTTGCCACCACCCTCCCTGGCGGCGATCTCGATGGCCTTCGCCAGTTTCCCGAACAGCTTGCCCCGCGCCGCGTCCTGCCGCCCCTTGCGGTGCTTGATGTTCGCCCATTTGGAATGACCCGCCATTGTCTCCTCTAAATCATCTCGATCAGCATGCGGTGAATCCGACTGTCCCCAATCAGCTCGGGGTGGAAGGACGTGGCCAGGATGTTGTCCTGCCTCACCATCACCGGATGTTCGTCGATCCTGGCGAGAACCTCCACTTCGGCCCCGACCTTCTCGATCCAGGGAGCCCGGATGAAGACTGCCTTGAAGGGCTCATCCAGACCCTCGATATCGAGGTCGGTTTCGAACGACTCGTTCTGCCGACCGAAGGCGTTGCGTCTCACCACGACGTCAAGGACGCCGATAAGCGGCTGGTCACCTTCAGTGACGGCACCGGCGAGAAGGATCATTCCGGCGCAGGTCCCATATGTCGGTAGGCCACCTGAAATTGCCTCCCGCAGCGGTTCCAGCATCTCGAAGCGCACCGCCATCTTGCCAATGGTGGTGGATTCCCCACCCGGGATGACGAGGGCGGAGACCGAGGCGAGCTGCTGTGGGGTCTTCACCTCCACAGGCTCGGCTCCGATGGCGTCGAGGAGGTGGAGGTGTTCCCGGACGTCGCCCTGAAGAGCCAGGACACCGACCCGGGTCATGTCACCAGCCCCGGTCGGCCAGTTTCTCGGATTCGTCGAGGGTGCCGATCTCGATGCCGGGCATGGCTTTGCCGAGACCCCGCGATACCTTGGCGACCACATCGGGGTCGTTCCAGAAGGTGGTTGCCTCGACGATGGCCCGGGCGTACTCAGCCGGATTGGAGCTCTTGAAGATGCCCGAGCCGACGAAGACGCCTTCGACCCCGAGGCCCATCATCAATGCCGCATCTGCAGGAGTGGCGATGCCACCGGCGGCAAAGTTGACCACGGGAAGCTTCCCGGTGTCGGCGACCTCCCTGACCAGGTCGTAGGGTGCGGCCAGGTCGCGGGCGGCGCTCATCAACTGCTCCTCACCGAGGGTGGTCAGCCTTCGGATCTCATTGGTCATGGTGCGCATGTGACGTACCGCCTCGACCACATTGCCGGTGCCGGCCTCGCCCTTGGTGCGGATCATGGCTGCCCCCTCACCGATGCGACGGAGGGCCTCACCGAGGTTGCGGGCACCACAGACGAAGGGGGTGGTGAACTCCCATTTGTTGACGTGGTGATCTTCGTCGGCAGGAGTCAGCACCTCTGACTCGTCGATGTAGTCGATGCCGAGCGACTGGAGCACTAGGGCTTCGGCGAAATGGCCGATCCGGCACTTCGCCATGACCGGGATGGTGACCGCGGCTTTGATCTCCTCGATCATGGCCGGGTCAGACATCCGGGCCACACCACCGTCCTTGCGGATGTCGGCGGGCACCCGTTCCAGTGCCATGACGGCCACGGCACCAGCCTCTTCGGCGATCCGTGCCTGTTCGGCCGAGACGACGTCCATGATGACGCCACCCTTGAGCATCTCGGCAAGACCACGCTTGACTCGATCCGTACCCGTTTCCACTAACTCACTCCTGGTCTTCTGTACCTGTCATGGTACTTGGCTTCGGACTCGAATCACCCATGGCGCGGCGATACATCAGTTGGTAACGGGTGGCGATCACCCCCCAATCAAAACGTTCCACCGCTCGCCTTGCCCGCTCCCCCATCTCACGGGCCCGCTCGGGGTCTTCGAGCAGCTCGATGATCGCCTTTGCCAGAGACTCCGGGTCACCCACGGGCACCAGCAGGGCATTCTCCCCGACGACGGCCTTGAAGGCATCGAGGTCGGTGCAGACCACCGCACAACCGGCGGCCATGGCCTCAGCCAGGACGATGCCGAAGCTCTCACCACCCGTGTTGGGGGCGGCGTAGACGAGGCTCGAGGCGAGGATCCGGTTCTTCTCACCACCGGTGACTCTGCCGAGGAACTCGACACCGTCGACCCGGGTGTCCCGATCGGCTCCCATCACCTGGAGGGTCGCATTGGGCACCGCTTCCCGGATCCTGGGCCAGGCCGCCAGCAGCACATCGAGACCCTTCCGGGGGTCGTCACGCCCGAGGAAGCAGACCCGACGATCCACCCGGCCGACAGGCAGGTTGTAGGCGGCAACATCGATCGCATTCGGGATGATCTCGATCGGACCCCAGGATTCCGGGAGTGCGCCGGCAGCCACCTCACTGACCGCGGTGACAACTCCCCTCCTCAAACGTCTCCCGATCCACGGGAGCCGCGGGTAGAGGCGACGTGCCCAATCCGGTGGATCGGCGTGGAAGGTCGCTACCAGCGGCTTGTCGGTGCTCAGGGCGAACCAACCCACCAGCGGGACCAGTGGTTCATGGATGTGAACCACATCGACCTTCTTCAACGCCTTCCGCACCCTGCCCCAGGAGAGGGGGCTGAGTGTGAGCGGGACCATCGACCGATTGGCCCTGACTATGAACGGTCGACCCACCGGCACGATGGCGGGGTCGGACCCCGGACGATGTGCCGCCACCCGTCCCACACCAATGACAACTACGTCGTCTCCGTTGCGTCGGAGCACCTCGGCCAGTTCCAGGACCAGCTGCTGCACGCCTCCCGGTGAGGAGAGGTCGTACGGGCAGACGATCCCGACCCTCACGTCACACCCGGTCGGACGGCCAGTTGGGGACCACCAGATGCCACTGTTCGGGGTGGCGTCGGATCAGATCCTCCATCTCCCGGGCAAGTGTCTGGGTCATCACCTGGACCTGCTCGGAGCGTGACATGCCTTCGGGAATCGGAATCGCCGGTCTGACCACCACCCGGTGCCCACCGTCCTCGAAGAAACTGGCCACCGGAAACAGGGGGGCGCCCTTCTTGATGGCGAGTGTCGCCGGTCCGGCGGGAAGAGTCGTCTCCTCACCGAAGAACTCGACCTTCACCCCCCGACCGCGCAGATCACGATCGGAGAGAAGTGCTACCGCCTTGTTGGCGTCGAGGGCCGCTTCGAGACGTCGCATGACCTCGGCACGACCGGTGGCCAGAACGATTTCGATACCGAACCCGGCGCGCTGTTTGGTGAACCAGTCGGTGATCCGGTGGTTGGCCAGCTGCTCGGCAACAGCGACGACGGGAACACCCTCGTACCCGGCGATCGGAGCAGCCGCCTCCCAGTTACCCATGTGTGGGAGGGCGTAGATCATGCCCTTTCCCGCTTCTCTGGCCTGGACGATCAGGTCGAGGCTCTCGACAACCGTGGCGGCATGCATCTTCGGGACGCGACGCTCTCTGACCCAGAGGGTCTCGGCCCAGTATCTCCCGTACTGCTCCATCACCGTCCGGGCCGCCGCGGGTGCCTTGTCCGGGCTGCCGAGGACACGGGTCATGTGTCGGGTGGCCATCTCGCGACGACCCCGGTCGAATCGGTACCAGATCCGACCTGCGATCAGCCCGAGACGTCGGGCCAGACCCCCCGGGAAGAGTCCGACCAAACCGACTCCGGCACGGAGGGCGAGGTACTCGAACAATCCCTTCACTGCTGGATGGATCGGTATGCCGCCCAGAACCGGCTGAAGGCAGTCAGCCAGACGAGAACCACGAAGATCCAGAGCATCATCTCGACCTGACCGATGACCAGACCGATGGTGAACAGGATGACTCTTTCGGCCCGGCCCATCAGACCTCCGCGACCGTCGTGACCGGCGGCCTCGGCCTTCGCCCGCATGTAGGGCACCAGTTGTGCACCCCCGAGGGCAACCACAATGAGGAGCAGGACACGGGGATTTCCGTCCATGGCAAAGGCAAGACCAGCGAAGGCAGCGATTTCGGTCACCCGGTCGAAGGCAGCGTCGAGGAACGCCCCCCGGTCGGTCACCCTCCCGCTCGCCCTGGCGACGGCGCCGTCGAGCCCGTCGAGGAGGGTTCCGGCAAAGACAATCAATCCACCGGTGGCGAGTCGGCCGCTGGCGATGACAACGGAACCAAGGATGCACACCAGCAGACCGAGCACTGTCATCAGTGTCGGTGTCATGCCAATCCGGGCAAGGCCCCGTCCGATTGGCTCGATGAACCGTGTCACGCGGGGTCGGACACGCAGGTCGATCACACGAGCAAAGTAGCACCCCGCCCGGAAGCCAGCCGTTCAACGGCGGTAGGATCCCGCCTCAACGGTTGCGAGGAGGTCTGATGGTCCCCGAGAAAGTCCGCAATATCGCCCTGGTTGGTCATGGTGGAAGCGGGAAGACGACCCTGGCGGAAGCGATGCTTTTCGTCGGTGGCGCTACCACCCGGATGGGTTCGGTGGAACAGGGCACCACGGTCTTTGACCACGAGGCCGAAGAGATCAGCCGTGGCATCTCACTCAGTCTCGGTGTGGCAACGGTCGAATCCAACGGATACCGCTTCAACATCATCGACACCCCGGGATCGTCTGACTTCGTCGGCGACGCCCGATCCGCCCTCCGCGCCGCCGACCTGGCCATCTTCTGCGTGTCGGCAGTGGACGGTGTGGAGGTTCAGACCGAGCAACTTTGGAAAGCCGCCGGTGAGGAGGGCATCCCGAGAGCCATCGCCATAACCAAGCTGGACCGCGAACGCGCTTCCTACACACGAACCCTGGAACAGCTTCGGGAGGCGTTCGGAAAGCAGGTTGCCCCGATCCAGGTCCCGATCGGGACGGAAGCAGGTCTGAGGGGGTTGGTCCGGGTGGCCAGCCAGCGGGCATACGAGTACGCATCCGGGGCGACGACCGCCCAACAGGTAGATCTACCGGCCGAAATCACCGATCTCGTGGAGGAGGCCCACACCGGCTTGATCGAAACCGTGGTCGAGACCGACGACGAGATGATGGAGGCCTATTTCGGTGGTGTGGAGCCGACCCGTGAGCAGATCGTGGCAACCGTTCACTCCGGGATCGTCGCCGGGGAGATCCATCCGGTCCTGGTCACTTCCGCTCAGAAGCTGATCGGGATCGACACCCTCCTCGAGTTCATCGTCGACTACGGACCGAATCCCCTCGAGCGGCGATTGCCACCACTCCTTGAGGGAGAACCTTTCGAACCGTCCGAGGACGGCCCATTCCTCGCCTACGTCTTCAAGACCGTCTCTGACCCCTTCGTGGGACGCGTCTCGATGTTTCGGATCTTCTCAGGGGTGGCCAGATCCGACCAGGAGGCCGAGGTGGCCAGAGGTGGGAAGGTCCGTCTCCACAACCTCTTCAAACTGCAGGGCAAGGAGCACCGCGATGTCGCCGACCTGCCGGTCGGTGGTCTCGGTGCGGTGGCCAAGATCGAAAACCTGCGGTCGGGTGACACTCTGAGAGCACCGGGCACCAAGTCCGTGATCGAACCGGTCCGCTACCCCCGTCCGGTAGCCGAACTGGCCATCGTCCCCCGCTCCCATGCCGACGAGGAGAAGCTCTCCATGGCTTTGCAGCGAATCTCCGATGAGGACCCGACGGTACGGGTCGAACGGCGGGTCGAAACCGGTGAGACGATCCTCTCAGGACTCGGCGACAGTCACCTCGAGGTCACCCTGGAGCGCATCCAGCGCATGTTCGGGGTCGAGATCGACTCCTCGCTGCCCACCGTCCCGTATCGGGAGACCATCACCGCCACCGCCGAGGCCGAGGGCAAGCACAAGAAACAGACCGGTGGTCGTGGCCAATTCGGTGTCGCCTTCGTCAGATTCTCGCCCCTCCCCCGTGGATCGGGATACGAGTTCATCGACTCGATCAAAGGTGGAGCCATCCCCCGGAGCTTCATTCCCGCCGTCGATCGGGGAATCAGGGAAGGCCTGGAACGGGGCATCCTCGCCGGCTACCCGGTGATCGACATCGCCGCCGAGTTGTACGACGGGAAGTTCCACAGCGTCGACTCCGACGAGTTGTCCTTCCGCATGGCAGGAATCCAGGCCCTGAAGGCGGCCGGCGACAGGCTCCGCCCGGTACTTCTCGAACCGATCATGAGGGTGATAGTGACCGTCCCCGAGGAGTACCTCGGCGATGTGATGGGCGATATCAACTCCCGCCGCGGTCGTGTCCTCGGGATGGATGGCGACGGCAACCTCCGGGTCGTTACCGCCGAGGTTCCGATGGCGGAAATGCGGCAATATCCGGCCGAACTGCGATCATTGACATCTGGAAGGGGTACTTTCGAGGTGGAGTTCGACCATTACGCCGAAGTCCCCCACAATGAGGCTCAGGCGGTCATCGAGGCCGCACGGGCAGCTGATAGCTAGGAGCAAGATGTCTGAGGCAATCATCCGTTTTGGCGATAAGGAGGCGACCCTCCCGGTCTACCAGGGTTCCCACGGGGACTACGCGATGGACATATCGACATTGCGGGCACAAACCGGTCTGGCGACGCTCGACAACGGTTTCGCCACCACCGCTGAAGGCCGGTCGTCGGTCAGCTTTATCGATGGTGAGCAGGGTCTCCTTCAGTATCGGGGCTACCCCATCGAGCAACTCGCCGAAAGCGCCGGATTCCTCGAGGTCGCTTACCTGCTCCAGGAGGGCGAACTACCCACCCGCGCCCAGCTCGAGGAGTACGAAGGGCTGATCACCCGACACACGCTCCTCAGGGAGGACATGAAGCACCTCTTCGAGGCGTTCCCCCACTCCGCACATCCGATGCAGATCCTTGCCTCGGCAACATCCGCTCTCGCCTCCTACTACCCCGACGCCCTGGATCCCCAGGACCGTGACTCGCTGGACCTGAGTGCCAGGCGGCTGATCGCCAAGACCCCGACAATGATCGCCTGGGCATACAAGTATCGGGTCCACCAGCCGTACACCTACCCGGACAACGACCTGGACTACGCCAGCCGGTTCCTCAAGATGATGTTCTCGGTCCCGGCTGAGGACTACATGCCGGACCCGGTTGTCAGCAAGGCGCTCAACCTTCTCCTCGTCCTCCACGCCGACCACGGACAGAACTGCTCCACCTCGGCGGTACGGCTGGTGGGTTCGAGTCAGGCAAACATCTTCAGCGCGGTGGCGTCCGGTATCCACGCCCTCTCCGGCCCGTGGCACGGTGGCGCCAACCAGGAGGTTCTCGAGATGCTCGAGGACATCGTTGCCAGCGGTGACGACCTGAAGACGGTGGTGAAACGGGCCAAGGACAAGAACGACCCGTTCCGGCTGATGGGATTCGGACATCGGGTCTACAAGAACTTCGATCCCCGGGCACGGATCCTCAAGAAATCCGCAGAAGAGGTTCTCAACGCATTGGGCGTCGACGATCCCCTGCTCGAACTGGCGAGGCAGTTGGAGGAGGTCGCCCTGTCGGACGACTACTTCATCGAGAGAAAGCTCTACCCGAACGTCGACTTCTACTCAGGAGTCATCTACCGGGCAATGGGATTCCCGACGGACACGTTCACCGCGCTCTTCGCGATGGGCCGACTCCCCGGCTGGATCGCCCAGTACAAGGAGCTTCTGCTCAACCCGGCCACCAGGATCTTCAGGCCACGTCAGCTGTACGTTGGCGAAACGGCCCGCGACTACGTGCCGATCGACCAGCGCTGAGCGAGAGCGGGCCGGATCAGACCGGGGCGATCGGTTCGTAGTACGGCTCTTCGACGACCTCGCCGGTCACTGCATCGACCACAACCAACCCACGGGCATCCGGGGGTTCCGAGGCCGAGTACAACACCACCGACCACCGTGGACGCGACCTCCAACCCTTGAACCTGACCGACGCTGACGAGTGGCCGACGGCAAAAGGCATCCTCGCCGCCGCCACCCGAAGAGCCTCCTGCTCGTTCACCTTCAGCGGCCAGGAAGCCATGAACAGCCACCCGGCGATCAGGGCGAAGCCGATTGCCACCATCCAGCCGGACGGGATCGTGAAAAGTGCGAGCAACCCGAAGCCGAGCAGGATCCAGGCCGAGATTCGACGCCTCTCCGGGGACGGGAAGTAGTACAGCCCGGTGACATTGGAGTCGAGCTCCTCCTCGATGTGGAGCTGTTGGGCCAGATCCGCATCGATGTGGATCCCCTCCCGGTCTACCTTCGGGTTCTCCTCGGTCATGACGGTGGCCTGGCCATCGCGATGAGACGGTTGGCCGCCTCGATCAGGGGCACACCCCGGGTGTCCCGATCCTCACCGTAGAAGCGAAGTCCGACGGTGCCGTTGGCCACGTCGTCGTCGCCGACCACGATGATCGCCGGGTGTTTCTGGGTGATCGCCCTACGGATCTTGTCGCCGACCGTCTCATCGGAGGTATCGACCTCGACCCGCAGACCGCCGTCGCTGAGTCGTTGGGAGACCCCGCGGGCATACTCATCGTGACGGTCGGCCACCGGAATCACCGACACCTGAGTCGGCGCCAACCACATCGGGAAGGCGCCCCCGTAATGCTCCACGAGGACGCCGATGAATCGCTCCAGGGATCCCGCCTTGGCACAGTGGATCATGTAGGGACGCTCCGGCACATTGCCCGGGGCGTTGTATTCGAGACCGAATCGCTCCGGATTGTTGAAGTCGATCTGGACAGTCGACACCTGCCAGCGTCTCCCGATCGCATCCTTGATATGGACGTCGATCTTGGGGCCGTAGAAGGCGCCCTCGCCCTCGGCGATCCGGAACGGGACTCCGCTG
>CAYNSP010000076.1:0-7546 GCA_964400035.1 uncultured Acidimicrobiaceae bacterium
AGGTGGACGCCCAGACGGTGAATGGCGCGAATGCCAATGGCTGGGACATCGGTGAGTTGAATGGCGTCGGGATCGTCGGCGGGGGCAGTGACAGCCTTGATTGGGCTCCCCTGGCCGAGAACAAGCTTCGGGTCGAAGTCACCGCGACAGTTCCCACCTTCTTCATGCGTGTCTTCGGAATCGACGAGGTCACCATGACGCGACGGGCCACCGCTGAGTACATCAAACCGGTGCCTCTCGGTTCACCCAGCGCCTGTTTCGGAATCGGCCAGTTCGCGGCGAACATCTCCCCTGGGAATCAGCAATCCCTGGAGAGCCAGGAGCTAGCCCATTGTCGAGCCTACAACATGAACTTCTGGGCGGCGATCAACGGGCCCCTGACGGCCAAGGAGCACGGTGACCCTTACGCGGTGGCGTGCATCGTCGGGACCGGCTGCAACACCGCCAACCCAACCAACCCCGACTACCGCCCGGGGGGCTATTACTACGGAATCGAAATCCCGGACAACAAAACCAGCTTCACCGTGAAGATCTTCGACGCCGCCTTCTATGACCGCGGGTGCCAGGTGGAGACCGGTGACTGTGACGGGCTCGCCAACTCGGCTAGCGGCGGTATGACCACCCACTACACGCTGTACCGATGGGATGACACGCCACTGAATCCCTTCGACAACACTGTCACTGAGTGCCCCACCCGTGCGTACCAGTCTGAAGACTCCTCCCCCAACACCCGCAACCGGTGGACTACGATTTGCACGGTCAACAATCCGGCGGCTGGCGCAATCTACGTCCTCAACGTCAGATCCACAGGGAACACCGGTGGTAACAACAGCTACTCGATCGGTGTCACCACGGCCGGAGGAGACCCATCGGAGCATGCCCGGGTGTATGCCATCAATGACATGTCGATCTTCACCAACTCGGGTGGTGCGTCCGTAGCCACGGTCTACCTGGCCGAGGTTGACCCGGTCCATGCCGGGAAGACCCTCCTCCTCGATTTCTACGACCCCGGTGAGAACCCGTCCGGGAATGCATGGGTGGAGGTGAGGACACCGACCAACGGTTCGTCCACATGCAGCTGGGTCTCAAGGAATGACGGCGGTGGTGTGACCGGATCGGGGACGAATGTCAACCCATGCCGCCTTCAGAGCACTGTCAATGGCAACGCCCAGTTCAACGCACAATGGTTGAGTCACAGCATTGGCATCCCTGGGCCGGCCACATCCTCGTGTGGATCGACCTGCTATTGGACGATGCGACTCGAACTGGGTCAGACATCGCAGGACCGGACCACCTGGGCGGCTCGAATCGTTGGTAACCCGGTTCGTCTGGTGCCGAACTAATGAGAATCCGAATCTGGCGGCGGGGCAAGGAGAAGGGTGCAACCGTTGTCGAGTTCGCCCTCACCATCAGTCTCCTCCTCATGCTGGTTCTGGGTGCATTCGAATACGGGATGGCCCTGAGAGACTGGCTATCAGTCACCATCGGGACAAGAGAGGGAGCACGCGTCGCAGCGTCGGCGGCGAACTACGGAGAGGCGGACTGCGCCATCCTGGAGGCCACCGCAGGAGCCCTCCAGTCGTTCCGGAGCGGTCAGATTCGGGAAGTCCACATCTACAAATCCGACGAGAACGGCGCGTACCCGGCCAACAGCCTTATGAATCGGTACGAGCCTTTCGTCAGTGCCCCCCAAGTCCCGATACCAGCTTGCCCGTTCTGGACAGTGATGCCGGGTGGTATCGGTGGTGGCTGGGATGCGAATGACCGGGTTTCGAGCACACCGGGCGCCGATCCGTTCTGGATCGGTGTGCGTCTGGTCTACGACCACGATTGGTACACAGGATTTCTCTGGTGGAATGGCACGGCTCGGTTCACCGACGACGCAATCTTCAAGATCGAACCGCCACCGCCCTTCGCCACAACTACGTCTCCATAAGGCGCGCTGTGTAGCCTCATCAGGTGACGTCTCTACCTGATTATCTGCCTGCGCTCATCACGCCATTCACCCGGGCCGCCGGGCGTCGCCTTGCTAGAATCGGCAGCCCGCTGGAGGGACATTGCGAGCGTCGATCGTCACCTACGGGTGCCAGATGAACGAGTACGACACCCACACCATCGCCTCCAAGCTGGTGGCTGGCGGGCACATGCTCGTCGACGACCCACAAGGCGCCGAGCTCGTGCTGCTCAACACCTGCGCCGTGCGCGCTACCTCGAGATCGTGCGTGAGATACGCGCCAAGGTCGAGGGCGTGGTCATCTCGACCGACATCATCGTCGGCTTCCCTGGCTAGACGGAGGAGGACTTCGGGCAGACCCTCTCGCTTTAAGACGAGGTCGGCTACGAGCAGGCGTACACGTTCATCTACTCCGCGCGCCCGGGCACGCCCGCTCACGACCACTTCGAGGTCATGCCGCGCGAGGTCAAAGTCGAGCGCCTCGCCCGCCGGGTCCAGCGGCAGAAGGAGCACTCGCTCCGCGCCAACCAGGAGCTCGTCGGCAGCGAGCTGCGCGTCGTGGTCAAGGAGGTCGGCAGCGACGACCGGTGTCGTCAGGCACTCCGACCGGAACCACACCGTGTTCGTGCCCCGCGACCAGGTCCTCGGCATGGGCCTGAAGCGGGAGCGGGTCGAGCACGCCACTCCGCACGCACTCTACGGACGGGTGGCCACACCGGAGGGCGAGGCGTACGTGCCGCTCGCCATGGCCACGTGAGCGAGGCTGGGGGCAGCACCGACGCGGCGCGAGCCCCAGCGCAGGTCGCTGTGGTGGAACGCGGCCGCGTGGCGCTCGTCCGGCGGAGCGACGGCTCCCTCGGCCTGCCCGAGCTGCCGGGCTGGAACGGCGAGGCGTGGCGCTACCCCGCCGCCATCTCTTCCCTGACTCCGGTACCGGCACCTCTAGCGGGGCTCGTGACCCACCTCGCGCCACTCGTCGCCCACTTCGGCGGGCGGACCCCGGTCGCGCTGGTCGAACCGCGCGAGCCACTGGAAGCCCCCGACGCCTGGTGGACGCCGGGCGACCCGCTGCCGGACGGCCTGCCCGCGGAGGCCGCCGCGCCCCTCACGGCGGCCGTCGGCTCCGGCACCGACTGGCCCGCCTTCTGCCTGCCGGGCATCACCCAGGCGCTCGGAGCGACGATCGCGGCGGATGAACTCCTCGCCGCGCGCGCCAGCCTGCCGCTCTCCCGAGCGGACGAAGGCGCCCCCGACCAGCTCGAGCAGGTGCAGTGCTGGGGCCTCTCGAGCGTGTGGCGCAACGACGAGCTCGTCCTGAAGTTGACCAACCCGGCGTGGCCGGCGGAGGCGCGGGTCACCGCGCTCCTCGCCGAGTTGGCTCCGGCGGTCGTGCCGCGCGTGCTGAGCGTGGGTACCGTCGCGGGGGTCGGGGGGCCGTACCTCGTGCAGGCTAGGGTCGTCGACCCTCCCAACGAGGACGAGCAGGACGCTTCGCAAGTAGTGGAGCGGACCCGTGCGGCGCTGCTCGCCATGGCGGCGGTGCAGCGTAGCGCCGCGCGGTGCGACGATGATCTCGTCGCCGCGGGAGTGGAGCACCGCTCGCCCGCTAGGACGGCGAGCGAACTCCCCGATCTGTGGGCGGCCGCCGGGGCCGGGCTGAGCGCGGAGCGCCGAGCGCTGCTGCCTGAGCTCGACCGTGCCCTGCGAGCCGACCTCGGGGAGCTCGAGGCGGCGCCGCCCCTGCTCGTTCACGGGGACCTCCACCTCGGCAACGTCCTCGAGGACGAGGGCGGCCGGCCCCAGATCATCGACTGGACCGACGCCGCCTTCGCCTGGGCCGGCGTCGACCTCTGGATGTCGCTGAGCCGGTCAGAGGCGACGCCCGAGCAGTGCGAGGAGCTGAGCGCCGCGTACCTGGAGGCGCTGGGGCCCGAGCACGAGGTCGCGGTCCAGCTCGGGACGAGGGCCGCCGCGGCGTACCACGCGATCAGCAACATGCGGGTGGCGCGCTTCCTCCCCCGCGAGATGGCGGAAGCCTTCTCCGGCTACGTCGCCTGGCTCGTCGACAAGGTCTTCGAGGAGTACGGCCTGTGAGCCGGCCAGCCGCCGGGTCCAGCCGCACGTAGGCGTACCGGGCCTGGCCCGGCGCGGCCCTGAGCTCCGTCACCAGGGCAGGGTCCCCCACCGGCACGTGGGCGCGCGTCTCGACGTCGACCAGCACCAGCCCGGACTCGGTAGCCACGAGCAGGTCGCCGCGCCACCACCCGAGCGGCGAGCCTGCGCCCTCGAACCCCAGCTCGTCGTCGCCGCTGTCACGTCGATGACGCAATCTTCAAGATCGAACCGCCACCGCCCTTCGCCACAACTACGTCTCCATAAGGCGCGCTGTGTAGCCTCATCAGGTGACGTCTCTACCTGATTATCTGCCTGCGCTCATCACGCCATTCACCCGGGCCGGTGTGATCGACCTCAAAGCCCACACCTCCAACATGCGGGTTCTGGCCGAACGTGGCGTAGAAGGATTCCTGTTCGGTGGCTCGACCGGCGAAGGACCATATCTGGAACCCGGCGAGCGATTCGAACTGGTCAAGGCAGGACGTCGGCGCAAGGCCCACATCATGTGCGGAATCGCCGCCGAGACAACCCGCGTGGGACTTGCCCAGGTCACAGAGGCTGTGGAAGCCGGCGCCGATAGCGTGCTCGTCCAGACCCCGACCACCATGGCCAGAGGTCGCGATGAGGCTGTGATCCGGTACTACCAGAAGCTGGCGGACTTCTCCCAGATACCGCTCCTCCTCTACTCCGTGCCGGTCTACACGGCCTACAGCCTCCCGGTCGACGCCATCCGGATCCTCGCCCGACACCCCAACATCATCGGGATGAAGGACTCCAGTGGCGATGTAGTCCGGCTCCAGGCGATCATCGACGCCACACCGTCGGATTTCATCCTCTACAACGGTGCCTCGCGAGCATTGACTGCGGCCATGGCGATCGGTTGCTACGGGGCAATCACCGCCAGCGGGAACTACGCCCCGGAACTGGTGATGACCACGATGCGTACTGCCCGCGACGATCCGGCCGCAGCGCGTCGTCGTCAGAAGCGTCTCACCGCACTCAGCTCCGATGTGGAGTCCCATGGAGTCCCCGGAGTCAAGGCTGCGGCCAAGGCGGCCCGACTTGAACCGGGATATCCAAGGGAGCCGCTTGCCCGTCTCCCCCGCGGGACCGAGACTTCCATCGCCAAGCTGATCAGCTGACGCCTCCAGACCAAGGGCAATGGCCCGATAGTGGGCATTTCCGGCATCGCCCACTACCCCTTTCTCCCGCTATTGGTTCTAGTTCTCGGGGCGGCACTACGATCCCTTAGACCTACCTACAAGCAAGGAGTGAGGTGTGTCCAAGTTTCTGAGTGCTGACTGGGCAAATGAAGTGACTGCAGCCCTGAACAGCCATGACGGTTTCAAGAATGCGATCGGCACCGCCGACCTCGGGATCCAGTTCGTCACCGAAGACGGCCCCGACGGAGAAGTCAGCTACTACCTTTCCAGTTCCGGTGGCGACACCACCATGGCCCTCGGTGAACTCGAATCCCCCGATGTGACCGTCAAGCAGTCTTATGACACCGCCGCAGCCATCGCCCGCGGCGAGATGAACACCCAGACCGCTTTCATGACCGGCAAGCTCAAGGTGTCGGGCAATCTGGCCAAGCTGATGATGCATCAGTCGGCGATCGCCCAGTGGGGTGCCGCCGTCAGCGATCTCGACGTCGAGTTCTAGAACCGGCCCCCTCCAGGGGGCCAATCGGCCCTACCGGTCCACACGCCGCAGCGTAGAGTTGGAACCATGAACTGGGGACGACTCTATTTCGGTCTGGTGATCCTCTCCGCAGGGACCATTCTCCTGCTCGGGAACGCCGACATCATCGATACCGCACGCGCATTCGCCACCTGGTGGCCGCTGGTGATCATCCTCGCCGGCGTGGTCAGCCTGTTCGCCAACCGCAGACATTGGGTTGTCGGGCTGATCATCATCGCCGTCGGAACCGCCTTCCTGCTCTCCAACCTCAACGTCTTTGACCTGGGGAACGTGATCTGGCCGGCAGTCCTGATCGTGGTGGGTCTGACGATCATCTTCGGTCGGGCTGGCCGCCCGCACGGAGAGATAGGGGATGCGATCAACAGCTTCAACGTCTTCTCGGGCAGTGAGCTCGTGTCACGGTCCAACCAATTCAAGGGCGGCAGTGTGTCAGCCCTGTTTGGCGGGGCGGAGATCGACCTTCGTCGCGCCGGCCTAGCCCCGGATGCCACCCTCGACGTGTTCGTCGCCTTCGGCGGCATCGAGGTGAAGGTTCCCGATGGATGGCACGTGGTGATCCGCGGGTTCCCGATCTTCGGTGGATTCGAGAATAAGACAGCCCGTGACAAGCTGCCCGCTGAAGCCCCGACGCTGGTGGTCAATGCCACAGTCCTCTTCGGAGGCCTGGAGGTGAAGCACTAAGTACCGGGGCGACCGGATCAGATCAGTCCGAGCTCCCTGACCGCCTGGCGTTCGTCTTCTAGTTCTGCCACGGAGACGTCGATGCGACTCCGCGAGAACTCCCCGACTTCGAGATCGGCCACGATCTCCCACTGCCCGTTTCGGGTCGTGCACGGGAAGGAAGAGATCAGACCTTCGGGCACACCGTAGGAACCATCTGACACGACGCCCATCGAGACCCAGTTGCCTTCCGGGGTCCCGCTGACCCAGTCCCTGACATGGTCGATGGCAGCGTTAGCAGCCGAAGCCGCCGACGAGGCTCCCCTGGCCTCGATGATCGCTGCCCCACGCTTCGCCACCGTCGGGATGAACTCGGAGACGACCCAATCCTCATCGACCTGCGACCAGGCCGACTCTCCATCGACCCTGCAGTTGAACAGGTCGGGATACTGGGTTGCGGAGTGGTTGCCCCAAATGGTCATCCGGGTCACCGAGGTGACCGGCTTTCCCAGCTTGGCGGCGAGTTGAGAGACCGCCCGGTTGTGGTCGAGTCGGGTCATCGCGGTGAAGTTCCTCGGGTCGATCCCCGAAGCGTTGTTCATGGCGATGAGGGCGTTGGTGTTGGCCGGATTGCCGACCACGAGGACCTTGACATCGGGTTTGGCCGCAGATGCGATGGCTCGCCCCTGCGTGGTGAAGATGGCACCGTTGGCGGAGAGCAGGTCGGACCGCTCCATCCCCTGCTTGCGAGGCATCGCCCCGACCAGCAGGGCGATGTCAGCGTCGGCGAAAGCCTCCTCGGGGTCGGCGGTGCGGACCGTGCCGCTCAGCAGAGGGAAGGCACAGTCGTCGAGTTCCATGGTGACCCCTTCCAGGGCGGGAAGGGCGGGCTCGATCTCCAACATCTGAAGGATGACCGGCTGATCCGGACCGAGCATCGCCCCTGAGGCGATCCGGAAAAGCAGGGCGTACCCGATCTGCCCTGCTGCGCCGGTGACAGTGACTCTCATGGGTGATTTCATAGGGGCGAGAGTAAACGAATCTGAGTCGACGGAATCCCCGACCGTGGACTAAACGAAGTCGAGGGCGATATCCAACTGCGGGGCGGAATGCGTG
>CAYNSP010000076.1:7556-9042 GCA_964400035.1 uncultured Acidimicrobiaceae bacterium
ATGTTCTACAAGGGCAAACAAAAAGAGATGAGCGAGCCGACCATCGACCATGTCCACCGCCTGTCTTAGAGTCTCGGGGTCCATGTTGTCCAGCAGGACACGGTCGGCATCGGTATGGAGGACCTGCTGCAACTGATCGAGATTGTCGACCTCGACCTCGATCACTACGTCCGGACCGACCGCCTCGCGGGCAGCCGCAACTGCCGCAGCGATGTCACCTGCTGCGATGATGTGGTTGTCCTTGATCAGGACCATGTCGTAGAGACCCATGCGGTGGTTGACGCCCCCGCCTGCCACCACCGCCTGCTTGTCCAGCATCCGAAGACCGGGCATGGTCTTTCTGGTATCGGTGATCCTGGACCCGGTTCCCTCGACGGCGTCCACCAACCGGCGGGTGGCGGTGGCCACTCCGGACATCCTCCCCATCAGATTGAGGGCCGTCCGCTCCGCGGTCAGGATGGACCGAGCGGGGCCGGTGACGGTGGCGATCACGTCACCTGATCCGAGGGTGTCGCCGTCCGTTGCCATCGCCTCGAACACCACCCCCGGATCGACTATTGCGAAGACTGCGCGAGCGATATCCACCCCGGCGACAACTCCAGCCACCCGGGCAACCACGTGGGCGGTGGCCTCCAGATCCGCAGGAATCACCGAGCTGGAGGTGATGTCCCCGACATCCGCCAGATCTTCCTCAAGGGCCAACCTGATGACCCGCTCCACCTCGGGTCTCACTGGACGCTCACCATCTCCACCGGACCCGGATCGATAAGGGTGCGGTGCTCCTGCATCGGATCGGGATCGGGATAATCGGCGCGGTAGTGCCCACCCCGGGATTCACTCCGCCGCAACGCCGACATCACCATCATCCCGGCCAGTTCGGCTGCATTTCGCCCGGCGATCGTTCGTCTCAGTACCGGGGATAGCTCGAGGATGGCGTTACGCGCATCCCACAGACGGACACCCGTCCGGATGAGACCGGCCTGCTCCCACATGATCTTCCGCAGGTCCTGAAGGACCGGTCCGGCGAGCACCGGGAGGTCCAGCGAGTCCTTCGGTGTGCGGAGATCACCGGAGGGAGCCACCATCGCCGATGAGACATCGCCGGCCACCCTGGCCCCGAAGACCAGACCTTCGAGCAGGGAGTTGGAAGCCAGGCGATTTGCACCGTGGACCCCGCTTGCCGAACACTCACCGACCGCCCACAACCCTTCCACGGAAGTCCGGCCCCTCAGATCCACGTCGACTCCACCCATGAAGAAGTGGGCGGCCGGAGACACCGGGAGCAGGTCCTCGACCGGATCGAGTCCGACCGAGAGAGCGTGTGCGGTGACCGTCGGGAAACGCTCATGGAAGTCAGGTATCCGCCGTGCGTCGATGTAGGCCGACGACCCACGGTCGTACTGCCAGTAGATCGCCCGGGCCACGATGTCACGGGGGGCGAGCTCGCCGTCCGGGTGGTACTGGTCCATGAACCGTCTCCCCTGCG
>CAYNSP010000077.1:0-9021 GCA_964400035.1 uncultured Acidimicrobiaceae bacterium
CAGGTTCGACCGGATGAAGGTCATTTTGGCCTCGTCGCCTTCGGCCACCGCGCGGAGCAATTCGAGACGCTCCCGGGCTATGAAGTCCCCCGACTCGAGGATCGCCCTGGCCTTTTTCCCGCGTTCCATCGCCCTGGCGAGCTGGACTTCGTCCTCGGCGGTGAGGAGTTCGTGGCTGGAGACCTCGTCCAGATAGAGGCCGACGGTATCCGAGGTGCCGGCACCAGATCTCGTTTCTCGGGCCTCGATGGCCTTGCCCACTCTGACTCCTTAGGCCCCCTGTGGAAAACTAACCAATAGGGTGCGTGGTCGCAACCGAAACCTGGTGTAGAAATGGCCTCTCGGTATCCTTCGAAAGCTGTGTCGCGGACAAACCAGTTTCGTGTGCTGGTGGCGATCACGATCGGCTGGGCCGCATGGGCCGGGTGGTCCCTGATGAGCCGCTCGACACCCTACGAGCTCCTGGTACTCGATGATCTCGGAACCCCTGTCGCCTCGGCGAATGTCGATGGTGGTGGAGTCCAACTGGGAATCTCGGACGAGTCAGGGCGGGTAAGACTCGAGTGGAAGTCTGAGTCGGTCCTCGAAGTGAGCGCACCCGGTCATATCACCAAGATGGTGACGGTGGCGACGCGTCCTGAGGACGCCATCCCCGTGGTTCTCACTGCCAGAGTCTTCAGGGGGCGGGTCGTGGACACAGAGGGCCTCCCGGTCTCAGCTGCGCTGGTGAAATCGCAGGCGGGTGAGGGAGTCAGCGACGCCGAGGGCCGGGTCAGTATCAGGGGTGCTGAAACCGGGACCATGGAGATCACCCGTCCAGCCTGGAATCCGACAACCTTCACCTGGGACGGCGGACCCGGAGAGGCCAACATCGTTCTCGAACCATTCATTGCCAAAGCAGTTCATGTCGGTGGGGACGCAATCCGGGATCGGTATTCGAGCTTCCTGGAAATGGCAGACAACACCGAACTGAACGCGTTGATGCTCGACCTCAAGGATGAAAGCGGACTGGTCTGGTACAACACCACCAACGCTGTGGCCATGGAGATCGGCGCCGCTGCCAACACTTTCAACCTCGCCGATGTGGTCGGCAGGGCGAGGGCGAAGGATCTCTATGTGATCGGGCGGATAGTCCTCTTCACCGATCCGATCGCTTCGATCAAGAAGCCGTCGATGGCGGTGTGGAATCAAGACACCGGTGCTCCCTTCGTGGCCAACAACCAGTACTTCCTCGACCCAACCGATCCCGATGCGAGGCAGTACGGACTCGACCTGGCCAAAGAAGCGTGTGCTGCCGGGGTACAGGAGATCCAGTTCGACTATGTCCGGTTCACCGAGCACTGGCCCAACTACAACCTGCGGTTCGACGAGCCGATCGGGCGTGAGAACCGGATCGCGACCATCACCGGGTTCCTCACCGCCGCTACCGAACTCCTCCACCCGATGGGTTGCGCCGTAGCCGCCGACGTGTTCGGGTTCATAACCTCACCCGGCACTGAAGATGGGGGGATCGGCCAGAACTGGGTCTCCCTCACCGACACGGTCGACGTCGTATCCCCGATGGTCTACCCGAGTCATTACGACCGGGGTTGGTATGGATTCGACAATCCCAACGCCAACCCGGGACCGATGGTGACGGCCGCGCTGACCGATGGGCTCAATCGTCTGGCGCGTAACGTCATTGTGCGGCCCTGGCTGCAGGACTTCGGGTCGACCTACGGCCCCGCTGAGGTCAGGGCGCAGATCGATGCCGCGGAGAGTTTCGGCCTCGGATGGATGCTGTGGAACGCCCGCTCGGTAGTCACTGTCGACGCTCTACGACCCGAGTGACGGGATTCGCCCTATCCCGGTAGGGGAAATACGATCAGACCTGTTCCTGTTGAGGTTTGTCCGTGACCGCGTTTGACCAAAGTGCATTGCTCCGACTCCAGGACGCCGCCCCCGGGTGGCGTCGATCAACGATGGAAGACGGTTTTCAAGCCTTCTCCAGCCTCGATGAACCAACCGACGCTCTTGAAGACTGGAAGTATGTAGACCTCGACATCAGCTTCGCCGATTTGACCCCGGTCGAAGCCCCGGGGCCGAAAACCGAACCGGGACCATTCATATCCGCCCTACCTGACGTCGCTGCTCATGCCGTGATCGTGGATGGGACTGTCATCGAAGCCGGCTCGGAGTGGTTCAAGAGATGGTCTGACACCGTTCAGGGTTCGCTATCGGTCGCCCCGGATCGAAACAAGCTGGCAGCAGCCCACAGCGCATTCGCTCACGATGGGTTGGTCATTGATGTTCCTGCCAATCGCGTCCTCGAAGCTCCACTACTGGTGGAGATGCAGGGATCGACTCCGGGCACTGCGTCGTTTCCGGATCTCACTGTCAATCTCGGTGAGAACTCCGAGGCCAGCGTGGCGGTGGTCTACAGGAGCGCACCCGGCGTTCGTCTCCTGATGGTGCCGGACATCAACCTGAATGTCGGCCGCGGCGCAAACCTCCGATTCCTCTCCGTACAGAACCTCGACCAGGCCGCAACGGTGGTGGTTCACCAGAAGGTGAGTCTGGAACGGGATGCGACGGTGCGGATCGGAGAAGTCGGGTTAGGAGCCCATTTCGGTCGACTCGACCTGATCCTCGAGATGCTGGGCGATGGGAGTTCGGCCGACACGGTCGGCCTCTACTTCGGTGAAGGCGAACAGACCCTCGACTACCGGATGGTGATCCAGCATGTCGGCAAGAACACATCTTCAGACGTGCTCCTCAAAGGGGCCGTCGAGGATTCGGCACAGAGCGTGTTCACCGGCCTCATCCGCATCGAGAAGGATGCGGTAAGAACCTCAACCTTCGAAACCAACCGGAACCTTGTCCTTTCCGAGAACGCAAAGGCGCATTCGGTGCCGAATCTGGAAATCCTGTGCGACGACGTTGTGTGCGGACACGGTTCTTCCGTGGGGCCGCTGGAGGAGGAGAACCTGTACTACCTACAGAGCCGGGGGCTGAGCAGGCCGCGGGCCGAGCGACTCCTGGTTAAAGGGTTCTTTCAGGAGGTGATCGATCGTCTCCCGATTCAGGGGATGGAAGGGCCGATCGCCGCCGAAGTTTTCCGTCGGTTCGTCGCTGCCCAGGAGGAAGGGAGGGTGGCGTGAAGGTTGCCGTAATGCCGTTCGACGAGATGCCCCGGGGTCGGGGCGTACGGGTGATTTACGGTGACTCCCGGGTGGCGCTGTTCCGAATCGAGAACGACATCTATGCCATCGGTGACCGGTGCTCTCATGCGGAGGCGTCACTCGCCGAAGGTGAGGTCTGGGGAATGAGTGTCGAGTGTCCCCGGCATGGCTCGGAGTTCGACCTCCGCACCGGAGAGGCGCTCACCTTGCCCGCCACCAAGCCCGTCCCCACATACCAGGTGACTGTCGAAGACGGGACCATCTATCTGAGTCTGGAGGAGGCATGAACCTCGCCCTTGATGTGATGGGCCTCAAGGCAGCCGTCGGGGAGAAGCAGATCCTCAACGGTCTCGACCTCCAGATCCCGTTCGGGGAGGTCCACGCCATCATGGGTCCGAACGGTTCGGGGAAGTCCACTCTCTGTCACGTCCTCACCGGCAAGGAGGGGTACACCGTTGAAGGGTCCGCTCGTCTCGCCGGCGAGGATCTGCTGTCGAAGAGCGTCGACGAGCGTGCCCGCCTGGGACTCCTGCAGAGTTTCCAGTACCCCACTGAGATCCCGGGTGTAGGACTGAGGGAGTTTCTGGTGGAAGCCGCATCAGAGCGGGGTCTCGGTGTCGATGAGGCAATGGAGCGGATCGATAGGGAGGCGGCCCGATTCGGGATGACCCGGTTCCTCGACCGGGGCCTCAACGACGATCTGTCGGGTGGAGAGAAGAAGCGGTCGGAGATCTTCCAGATCGCAGTGCTCCGACCGAAGGTGGCACTGCTCGACGAGATCGACTCGGGCCTGGACATAGACGCCGTACGCCAGGTCTCCGAAGCCGTCGAAGCGATGCGTTCCCCCGACCTCGGTGTTGTGATGATCACCCACTACAGCCGGATCCTCCGCTACATGGATCCCGACCGCATCCACATCCTGATCGACGGTCGGATCGTCGACAGTGGAACCAGGGAACTGGCCGAGGAACTGGAGGCCGGCGGGTATGAGGCCGTACGCCAGAGACTCGGCATCGAGAGGCAACGGGCGGCCGTGGAGATCAAACCTCCCTCCGAGTTTTTCACCGAGACTCCGTTCGACACGTAGCATCCTTCCATGGCGAGCAGGGCGACTGCGGAGAAGTGGCTCCACGAACTGACCCACATCCCCACCGCTTCCGGGCTCGAGCATGAGGTAGTCGCCTGGATCACGAAGTGGGTGGCGCGTCGGTCCGATCTCAAACTCACGGTCGATTCGGGAGGGAATCTCCTCATTACCCAAAAGGGTCGGAAGCGCTTACCGCTGCTCCTCGCGGTGGCCCACATGGATCATCCCGCCTTCGTCGTCACCGATGCGGACACGGACCGGCCGGGTTTCGAGTTCAGGGGTGGCGTCGACGAGGCCTACTTCCACAGAGCCGGGGTCAACTTCGCGAGGACCGGTGGGGTCTGGGCCGTGGATACATATGACCCCGAAACCTCGCGGGGGACACTCAAGCGTACGCGCCGCCGCACCCCCGACCTACGCAAGGGGGATATCGGAATCTGGGAGTTCGCAACCGATCGAGGCGCCGGTGGACTGTTCCAGGCACCCGCCTGCGACGATCTGGCGGGTGTGGCCGCCGCACTGGCGGCGCTGGATATCGCCAGGAAACAGCCAGGGATGAAACACTTTGGTCTCCTGCTCACCCGGGCCGAGGAAGTCGGCCTCGTCGGAGCCCTCCATGCCGCCCGCAACGGGACGATCCCGCCCGACTCCCGGGTCATCTCGATCGAGACCTCCCGCGAACTTCCGACCGCTCCGATTGGTGCCGGCCCGATCATCCGCACCGGAGATCGGGCAACCGTGTTCGACCGTGAGATGACCAACCGTATCTCACTCGCCGCAGCCGCCTCGGGCCTCAAGCATCAACGCAAGCTGATGGATGGTGGGGGATGTGAAGCCACCGCATTCGGCGGGTTCGGGTACCGGGCGGCCGGATTGTGCGTGGCCCTCCGCAACTGGCACAACCGTGGGAATCTGGACGCAGTGCAATCCGGGAAGGGATCGCCCGTCCCGATGCTGGAGGCCATCTCCCTCGACGACTTCCACGGACTCACCGACCTGATCCTGATCGCGGTCCGTGCCATCGACGAACCCGACAGTACGAGGGACCGTTTGGAGAGCCTCTACCAGTCGAGAGCCTGGGTCCTCAAAGAAGGTCCTGACTCTTCGAACTGACCGCCCCGGCCACGCTGGCTACGCTCGCCTGATACCGCACAACAAAGCATGTAAGGAGCGAAGCGACTGATGGAATACCGCATCGAAAAGGATTCGATGGGCGAGGTGAAGGTCCCCGCGGACGCCTATTACGGGGCATCCACGCAGAGGGCGGTGGAGAACTTTCCCATCTCGGGTATCCGCTTCAAGCGTCGGTTCATCGCCGCACTGGGTCTGATCAAAGGCTCCGCCGCCACTGTCGCCGTTGAGAAGGGTTTCAAGGACGCAGCCAACGGCGAGGCGATCCGGCAGGCTGCCGACGAGGTCGTGGAGGGGACACTCGACGACCAGTTCGTCCTGGACATCTTCCAAACCGGCTCCGGAACTTCAACCAACACCAACGCCAACGAGGTCATCGCGGGGAGGGCCAACGAGATCCTGGGCTATCGCAAGGTCCACCCCAACGACGATGTCAACTTCGGGCAGTCGTCCAACGACGTGATCCCAACGGCGATCCATGTCGCCGCCGTCGGTGGGATACGTGAGGACCTCCTTCCCGCCCTGGATCGGCTGGCCGGCTCCCTTGAGGCCAAGTCGGCGGAGTTCGATGACGTGGTCAAGTCGGGACGAACCCATCTGATGGATGCCACCCCGGTGACCCTCGGTCAGGAATTCGGAGGCTACGCCACCCAGGTGCGTAAGGGTATCGAGCGTCTTGAGAAGGTGCTCCCCGAGTTGGAGGAGCTTGCACTGGGAGGAACCGCAGTCGGGACGGGGATCAATGCGCCGAACGGATTCGCTGCCGCTGTCATCTCCCTGATGGCCGAGCGAACCGGTTTCCCATTCACCAAGGCCACCAACCACTTCGAGGCGCTCGCCGCCAAGGACGCCACCGTTGCCGCCTCGGGGGCCCTGCGGACCATTGCGGTTTCGCTTTTCAAGATCGCCAACGACATCCGCTTCCTCGGTTCAGGACCGACTTCCGGTATCGCTGAGATCCGGATACCGGATCTCCAGCCGGGGTCTTCGATCATGCCCGGGAAGGTCAACCCGGTCATGTCCGAGATGACGATGATGGTGGCTGCCCAGGTGATCGGCAATGACGCCGCCATCGCATGGGGAGGGGCCAACGGCAACTTCGAACTCAACGTCATGATGCCGGTGATAGCCCACAACCTGTTGGAGTCGATCGAGATCCTGGCGGCTGCGGCGAGGACGTTCGCTACCAGGTGTGTCGACGGGATTGAGGCCAACCGGGATCGTGCGCAGGAACTGCTCGAGCGGAACGCCATCGTGGTAACCGCTCTCAACCCGTACATCGGGTACGACGCCGGTGCCAGGATCGCAAAGGCCGCGTCGGCAAGCGGCCGCAGCGTCCGGGATCTGGTCCTCGAGGAAGGGTTGATGTCACCCGAGGACCTCGACCGGGCACTCGACCTGAAGAAGATGACCGAAGGCGGTATCGCTGAGTGATCCGCTGATGGATCAGACTTTCAGTGTCTCCGAACTGCTCGACAGGGTTGACGCTGCCATCACCGCCGCCTTGCCCGGCCCGGTATGGGTGCGTGGCGAGATCTCCGGGTTTCGCCGCACTGCAGGTGGTGCCGCCTTTTTCCGACTCGTCGACCCCGCCTCGAGCAGTCATTCCCTGGATGTCGCCGTCCGGGGCCGGGTCATCGCCGAGATCGACCACGATCTGAACAGTGCCGGTCTGGGGACCCTGCGGTCGGGTATCGAGGTCAGGGGTATGGGCACCGTGGCGGTCGACAAGGAGCGGAGCCAGGTCCGACTTCATCTGCTGAAGGTCGATCCAGCCTTCATCGCGGGGCGTCTTGCCATCGACCGGGCCGAACTACTGAGGCGGCTGACCGCCGACGGGTCGCTGGACCGCAACGCCCGTCTGCCGTTGCCCTTGGTGCCGCTTCACGTCGGCCTCGTGACAAGCCGCGGGTCGTCTGCACATGCCGACTTCCTCAACCAGTTGCACCGACCCGGCTACCGGTTCAGGGTGGCGACCGTGCACGCCGTGGTCCAGGGGGAACGGGCGCCCGAGTCCATCAGTCGTGCCCTCAATCGAGTAGCGGCCGAGCCAGTAGACATTGCGGTTCTGGCCAGGGGTGGCGGTTCCAAGCTCGACCTCGCTGCTTTCGACACCGAGGAGGTTGCCCGTGCCGTGGCCCGTATGCCGGTGCCGGTCTTGACCGGTATCGGGCACGAGACCGATCGCAGCATTGCCGACGAGGTAGCGGCAATCTCCGAGAAGACCCCGACCGCGGCCGCGGCATGGCTGATCGCGGCGGTGGCCGACTTCGCCGGGAGGATCGAGCGGGCTCGTGAGGTAATCGGTGGAAATGCTCGGACCGCTTTGGATCGCTCCCAGCGACGGCTTGTGGATTCCGCCTCGAGAGTCGGTGCGACACGGGCGACACTGGCACATGAGCATGACCGTCTCGAGATGCTGCGACAGGGGATTGTCGACGGTTCGCGTTCAGGTCTGCGAAGGCAGCACTCGAATCTCGATCGTTGGGCGGAACGTTTCGCCAGCATGGGTGTGGAGGAGACCCTTCGAAGAGGATTCGCAGTGGTGACCAGAGAGGATGGAACGGTTATCAGTCGTGCCAGCGGTCTCAGCAGAGGAGAACGGGTCAGGGTACGTTTCAGTGACGGGACAGTCGAGATGATCGTGGAGGGGTCAGATGAGTGAGCAGCAGACCTACCGGGCGGCCCTCGATGAGTTGCGGGCAATCAACGAACGATTGTCCCGGGACGATGTGGATGTGGATTCCCTCCTCGACGACGTCAAGCGAGCTGCCGAGCTGATCGCCTTCTGCCGTGAACGGTTGACCTCTGTGGGGGAGAGACTCGAAGAAGTCCTGGAAGACTTCTGAGGTTCAGGAGTCGAGGGCTTCGGTGAGGGTCGTCCAGGCGAGTGCGGCGCACTTGATCCTGACCGGATACTGACGCACTCCCTGCAAGGCCTCGAGGTCACCAAGCACGGCTCCCGGACGCTCCGGGTCCAGTCCCGGGTCGGTGGCGCCGTCGATCGACATCATTCCCTTGAACCTCGACGTCAGGTCACGAATCTGATCGCGGGTCTTCCCTTTGATCGCTTCGGTCATCATCGACGCTGACGACTGACTGATCGAACACCCCTGACTTGTGATTGCCACTTCGGAGACGACATCTCCCTCGAATGCCAGTTCGATACTGATTTCGTCACCGCACAAAGGATTCACTCCCTGGGCGGTGGCATCCGGTGAGGCGAGATGCCCCTGATTCCGGGGGTTCCGATAGTGGTCGAGGATCACCTCGCGGTACAGCTCCTCAAGACCCATCAGATGACCCCGAACAGCTCGGCTGCCCTGCGCAGACCGACCACGAGGGCATCGATGTCCTCGGTGGTGTTGTAAAGGTGGAAGCTGATCCGTGCGGTAGCCACCACATCGAGGTGACGCATCAGCGGTTTGGCGCAATGGTGTCCCGCCCGCACTGCCACCTGATGCTCGTCGAGGATGGTCGCCAGGTCATGGGCGTGGGCACCATCCATTGACACCGAGATGATCCCCCCTCTCCGGTCCAGATCGATCGGACCGTGAATCTTCAGACCCGGCACGTCGGACAACAGGGTCAAGGCATAACCGGTCAGATCGAGGTCATGGGCAAAGACCTTGTCCATGCCCA
>CAYNSP010000078.1:0-8919 GCA_964400035.1 uncultured Acidimicrobiaceae bacterium
GGTGGTCGTAGCCCCCATCGTGGTGGTCGTAGCCCCCATCGTGGTGGTCGTAGCCTCGGAAGTCGTGGTCGTCGGGATGCAATCGACCCCGATCGTGAACTCGATGTACTTCACCCAGTTCGCCGGGAAACCGCCCGGATTGAGGGCCCCATGCCACCACGGCCATCCCGCTGGGAGGTTCACCAGACTCGGATTGCCCGGACGTGCCTGGGCATATGCCACATAGTTGCCGGGCTCCAGGTTGGACTGGCTGCCCTCCCCGATGTACGACGCTGAGCCCGTGTTGTTGAACTGGGTCAGCGACGGAACACCCGTCCGCACGAACACCCGATACATCACATGGCTCTCGAAGGCGAAGTCGATTGCGCCGGGATCGTCACATGTCTCATCCCAGACTCCCGCCAGGAACGGGTAGTTGGCGTATGGCCCCGGCGGAGTCCATGCCACATTTGTGGGTGGCGGGTTCGGTATCACCTGGTTTGGAGGATTGGCCGTCGCCACCAGTGGCATCAGGCCAATAAACAGACCGATGAGCGCGATAACTGCGCCAAGCAGGCGACGCCCCTCCCATCGTGCAGCCGTAGCTGGCGTATTCATTCTTCCTATCCCCTTTGCGTTCGTGGGATAGGTCCGGTCTCACCACTAGCTCTGCCAGACCGAGGTGACCGTATTGCAGGCCTGGCTTCTTCGCCTCCCTATTTGCCCTTGTCCAAAGACCACTCCCCGTGGTCGTTAACCACAGTGTGCCTTCGTCCGGGCCCGAAGTCAACCCCCAATCGGCGGCGACAACAGACAACCGGCCGCGCAAATCTAGCGGCGATGAGGCGAGGTGGAAACCGAGCCTGGTGGGCCTAACGACCCATCCTTCAGGCCGAGCGTTCGGTCGGTTCGACGTTGGTCTTAACCGGGACCAGGGTCGGATTGACCTTCTTCTCCACGACGTCACGGTCGATCAGCACCTGTTCGACGTCGTCGCGGGACGGTAGGTCATACATGGTGTTGAGGAGGACCTCCTCCATGATTGCCCTGAGACCCCGGGCACCGGTCTTCCGCTTCAGGGCCTGTTCGGCGATGGCCACCAGCGAATCGGGTGTGAACACCAGCGAAACGTTGTCCATCTCGAACATCCGAGCGTACTGGCGGGTGAGGGCGTTCTTGGGCTCGGTGAGAATCCGCACCAGGGCGTCCTGATCGAGATCCTCCACGGTCGCCATCACGGGAAGCCGACCGATGAACTCGGGAATCAGCCCGTACTTGATCAGGTCCTCGGGCAGTACCTGGTTGAGCAGGTCGGAAGGACGACCCTCAGTCCGGGAACGCACATCGGCCCCGAACCCGACGCCCCGCTTACCAACGCGGTTGCTGATGATGTCTTCGAGGCCACCGAACGCACCACCGCAGATGAAGAGCACGTTGGTGGTGTCGAGCTGGATGAACTCCTGGTGGGGATGCTTACGTCCACCCTGGGGCGGCACCGAAGCGACGGTTCCTTCGAGGATCTTGAGGAGGGCCTGCTGAACACCTTCGCCGGAAACGTCCCGGGTGATGGAAGGGTTCTCCGCCTTACGGGACACCTTGTCGATCTCATCTATGTAGATGATCCCCTGTTGGGCCCGGGCCACGTCGTAGTCGGCGGCCTGGAGAAGCTTGAGCAGGATGTTCTCGACGTCCTCACCGACATAGCCAGCCTCAGTCAGGCTGGTGGCATCGGCGATGGCGAACGGCACGTTGAGCTGACGGGCCAGGGTCTGGGCGAGAAGGGTCTTTCCGCTCCCGGTTGGCCCGATGAGAAGGATGTTCGACTTTTGCAGTTCTACGTCCCGGGGCTGACCGTCACTGGAACGAATCCGCTTGTAGTGGTTGTAGACCGCGACAGAAAGCTTCTTCTTGGCTTCCTCCTGACCGACCACATAGTCGTCCAGATAGAGCTTGATCTCGGCAGGCTTGGGAAGTTCGGCGAAGGAGAACTCTTCTGGAGAGGCGGACTCCTCTTCCATGATCTCGTTGCACAGTTCGATGCATTCGTTGCAGATGTAGACGCCCGGGCCTGCGATCAGACGAACGACCTGCTTCTGTGACTTACCGCAGAAACTGCACTTGAGCAGTTCCCCGCCTTCGCCAAGTTTTGCCATACGGTTTCTGACCTCCTACTGGGAGGCTACCGCGGTCAACTCCTGACGCGTGAGCACTCCGTCGATCACACCGTACTGCTCGGCTTCGGCTGCGAGCATCCAATAGTCCCGCTCGGTGTCCTGTGCGATCTTCTCCAGCGGCTGACCGGTGTGGTCGGCGAGGATCTGGTTGAGCTGCTCCCGCATCTGGACGATGAGGCGGGCCTGGATCTCGATGTCGGTCGCCTGACCCTGGGCCCCACCGTGCGGCTGGTGCAGCATGACCCGAGCATGGGGCAGAGCGAACCGCTTCCCGGGTGCCCCGCCGGCGAGGATCACGGCGGCGGCTGAGGCCGCCATCCCCATGCACACGGTGTTCACATCCGGCTTGATGTGCTGCATCGTGTCGTAGATGGCGAACAGTGAAGTGATCGAGCCACCGGGGGAATTGATGTAGAGGAAGATGTCCTTGTCGGGGTCCTCGGACTCCAGATGGAGCATCTGCGCCATGATCAGGTTGGCGATGGTGTCATCGATCGGGGTCCCGAGGAAGATGATTCGGTCTTTGAGCAGACGGCTGTAGATGTCGAAATAGCGTTCGCCCCTGCTGGTCTGCTCGAACACTGTCGGGATCACGTAATTCTCGGCTCTCATTCCTCTTCCTCCATGATGGCGGCGACTACTTCGCCTCCACCCTCGACTGCTGACTCATCCTGGTCCGTTAGGACCTCGGCTACGACTTCCGCCTCCTGGACATGAAGCATCAGATCCACCGGCTCTCCATCCTCATCGACCGGGGTCGCATTGTTGAGGATCACTTCCAGGGCTCTGTTTCGGAGAATATCACTGGCCAGTGCCAATTCCTGGCCCTCGATTGACCGCATGTAGGCCACCGGATCCTCGGAGCGTGAGGCAAGTGCCTGGATCGCACTGGAAATGTCCTCGGGTGTGACCTGGATCTCCTCGGCCTTGACCACGGCCTCGAGGATGAGACGGTTCCGTAGCGACATGTCAGCCTGTGCCCGGAGATCGCTGAGGAACACATCTTCGGTCAGCCCGGTCGCCCGGAAGTAGTCCTCGAGCGAGACGCCAGCGTCCTCGAGACGATGCAGGAAGTTGTGAAGATGGTTGTCCATCTCGGCCCTGAGGAGACCTTCGGGAATCTCGACGTCGAGCTGGTCACGGAGAGTGCTCATCGCCCGGTCGCTGAACTCCCGGGTGACCGCACGGAGCTTGGCATCCGCCATCCGCTCAAGGAGCGCCTCCCTCATCTCGGCGACGGTCTCGAATTCGGTGTTTTCGTCTACCCACTCGTCGGTCAATTCGGGGAGGATCCTCTCCTTGACCTCGTTCACCTTCACGTCGAAACGGGCGACGGTGCCTGCCAGGTCGCCGAATCCGGATGGCAACGGCGCCTCGAAGCTGAAGGTGTCGCCAGCCTCGGTCATGGTGAGTTCATCGTCGATTCCCTCGACCAGCAGGCCTGAACCCACCTCATAGAGCATGTCAGCGAATCTGGCGTCTTCGACCGGGTCATCACCGATGAACGCCTCCAGGTCGATTGAGACGAAGTCTCCCTCGCGGGCAGCACGCTCGACCTCCTCGACGGTGGCGAACTGCTCCAGCATGCGGGTCATCTGGGTGTCCACTTCCTCCTCGGTCACCGCCAGGTTGGTCACTTCGACCCGGCGGTCCTTGTAGGCGGGAGCCTCGATCTCCGGCCACAGGGTCACCCTGACGTCCACTTCCACTCCCCCCTCGATCTCGTCAAGGCGTTCCAATTCGGGGGTGACTGCGGGTCGGATGTTCTCCTCGGTCAGGGTTTCGGTGAGGACGTAGGGAACGAGTTCATCGATGGCTTCGCGGCGGACCCGATCGGCACCGACGGTGGCCTCGACGACAGGTAACGGAGCTTTTCCGGGTCGGAACCCGTGGATCTTGACCTCATTGGCCAGCTTCCTCGCCGCAGACTTCTTTGCCTCATTGATCTGTTGTTCGGTCAGTTGGAAGGTGACCAGACGCTCGAAAGGGCCGGTCTCGGTAACGGTGGTGGCGGGCATGTGTTCCTTTGTATCTCGTATCCGTACTCCGACTCTCTGGCCTTCTTCAAAGCACGTACGAAGTACAAGGTTCGCGGCCGCCCTTTCGGGCGGCCGCTCCGGGGTGACCGACGGGACTTGAACCCGCGACTTCCTGGACCACAACCAGGCGCTCTACCAGGCTGAGCTACGGCCACCATGCATGAACGGGTCACCGGCGCCCCCGGGAGGACTCGAACCCCCAACCTACGGATTAGAAGTCCGTTGCTCTATCCAATTGAGCTACAGGGGCCGTGGGTCCGGCATCGCCCCGAGGGACGACCCATTCGAGCGGGTGAAGGGAATCGAACCCTCACCGCCAGCTTGGAAGGCTGGAGCTCTACCATTGAGCTACACCCGCGAATCTGAGCATCATTCTAAATGGTTGGTGGGGCTGGTCACAGTCTGGGCCGTCTACCTCTGATTCATGATGCTGGCCAAACAATGCATTGCCCGAGGGCGGCTGGACACCTTCCTGCGCGGGCTGGCTCCCTCATGCTCAGTGACGGCAAAGACTCGGGTCAGTCGGCGTCGAGACTCAGGGTCGTCCGGGCCAGAGCAACATCCTGCTCCTCGAGACCATCGTGGAACGTCCGGTAGACGGCGAGCAGCTCTTCGCTGCCGTCGGGGTCGACACCCATGGTTCGATTGAGCTGAACCAACCTGGTCAGAGCCTGGAGTGCGGTTAGCCGCAGACCCTTCCCTATCGCGATGTCCGCGGTGGTGCGAAAAGAGGCTGCTGCCGCCGGGTGTTGCCCTGGAACCATCCAGAGGATCGCACCGCGGATATTCCCGAGATCGATGTTGACGCCATCCTCCAATCCTCCGGAGACCTGAATCGCTTCGTCGACCAAACCGAGCCCTTTCTCCGGGTCACCAGCCGTTGCGGTGGCGATGGCGCGGAGGCCGAGGATTATCGGCCAGAAGACCGGAGGCGTATTCAGATTTTGATAGAGCACGATCCCGGTCTCGGTCTTCCTGAAACCTTCCTCGGTTTGACCCAGGGCGGTCAGGGCGATGCCATCCAGGACCTCGGCCAGAGCTCCCCAAATCGGGTAGTCATTCGTCTCAGCTACTGCCGCTAGTTCAGAAGCGCACGCTCTTGTCGAGTCGTAGCTATGGCTGATAAAGGAGAAGAACCCGAAGTGATATAGGGCGTAGGCCAGGCTGATCGGGTGATCAAGTGTGCGGGCCAACTCCAGGGCCGCCGACGCCTGAGCGCGGGAGACCACCAGTTCTCCGATCTGCCATCTGGTCAGGGCGGCAGCGAACCCGGCGACAACCGCGGGGCCGGGACCTAGGCGGAATCGACTGGACCCGTGTTGAGTAGGGTCGAAGCGGGCGACCGTCTCGTCGAGCATGGCAAGGCCCTCTCCGTAATTCCCCATGAACGTTGTCGACGCACCGACCACGAGCAAGCCCTCGATCTCCATCGCCGAGTCCGATTCGGCTTTAGCCAGGTCGAGGATCTGACGACCGGTTGCGACCGCCTTGTCGAGTTGCATGAGATTCAGGTAGTAGCTGCTGAGGGCACGAAGCACTGGGAACCTCTGGACCGCCGAACCCTCCGTTTTCTCCAGGGTGACTGCAATGCCATGGAACGTCTCTTCGACTTCAGGCCCCCAGCCGTAGACCGACATCATGGCCCGGGCGAGACTGGTGCGGAGGGTTATCTCCTCTGCCGCCAACTCAGGTGTCGGATCCAGAGTCGATATCAGCGAAAGCAGGTCGCCTGCCAGTTCGATGGCCGTGTGGTACCAACCCTTGGCCTCCAACAGCGCCCACAAGCCATCGAGCAATGCGTACAACTTCTCAAGATCCCCGGCTTCAACCCAGTGTTGCCACGCCGATCGGAGGTTTCCGTTGTCTGATTCCAACTCCACAAGGGTCTGATGGCGTTCCGATCCCCTCAGACCGCTCCTGAGGTCTTGGGCCCGGGAGGTGAAGTGCCCGGCGTGAGCCTCTTTCGCCCGCATTGCGAACTCCGGATCCGCTGCGAGCCGATCCGCCGCATACTCCCTGATTGTTCGGAGCATTGAAAGACGCCGCCCTCCTGAGGAGTCTTCGCTGCGCACAAGACTCTTGTCGACCAATGAGGAGAGTGCTCCCAGCGGATCGGCAAATCCCAGATCCGTCGCCACCGACTCGATCGCCGTCAACTGCGCCGAAGTGAACAACGACATGACCTGGAAGGCGCGACGCTCGTCCTCATCGAGTAGGTCGTAGCTCCAGTCGATGGTGCTGATCAGGGTGCGTTGACGTTCGGGAAGATCACGGCTACCGCCGCCAACGAGATCGAGGCGACTTCTCAGCCGGTCGAGCAGTTCGCCCGATGAGAAGAAGTTGAGCCTGGCGGCGGCAAGCTCGATCGCCAGCGGGAGGCCGTCCAGTTCTCTGCAGATCTCGGCCACGGTCGCCATGTCGGCCCCATCCGGGTCGAAGCCTGGGTATACCGCCCTTGCCCGGTCGATGAACAGCTGGACCGCCTCACTGACCGCCACCCTGTGGAGGTCGGCTCCGGCAGGTGGGAGTCGAAGTGGGGGCACCGGATAGGCGCGTTCGGCCCGAACCCTCAGTGCCTCCCGGCTGGTCACGATCACCTTCAACCGCGGGCACGCCTGGAGCAGCTCAACGATTCCCGCGCCAGCTTCTGTGACCTGTTCGAAGTTGTCCAACACGATGAGCAGTTCACGGTCCCGAAGCCGCGTCTTGAGGGTCTGAAGGGCATCACCCTCGGCACCACCGGACAACGCGATCGTGCGGACCATCGCTTCGTAGACCGCCTGCGGTTGGCGCTCCTGGGAGATGTCGACAAGACAGACACCGTCGGCGAAGTCCTCGACGACGTCTGCCGCCACCTGGATGGCCAGTCGGGTCTTCCCGGCGCCGCCCGGGCCGGTCAGCGTGACCAGCCGGTTAACCGGGTCGGAGAGCATCTCCCTGATGGCGCGAGACTCCGACTCTCTTCCGAAGAACTCGGAGACTTGGGTTGGCAGGTTATTGGGACGGCTGTCAAGAGTGGTCGGGGGTGGGAACTCCGAGCTCATCCCGGCGTGCAGGACCTGGAAGAGATGCTCCGGCATGGTGAGGTCTTTAAGCCGGTGGATGCCTAGATCTATCAGTTCGAGACCGTCCGGGAGGACAGCAGTGGTCGATGCTGCGGCTTGTGAAACCAGGACCTGGCCTCCATGCCCGGAGGCCATGATCCGGGCCGCCCGGTTCACCGAAGGCCCGAAGAAGTCGCCGTTTCGCTCTTCGGCCTCACCGGTATGGATCCCCATCCGCACCCGGATTGGTCCGGTGGGTCCCCAGTCCGTGGCGGTGAGGAGCCGCTGGGCGTCCACCGAGGCCATCAGTGCATCGCTGGTCTCTCCGAAGACTGCCAGCATCCCGTCGCCGGTGGTCTTTACCACCGACCCCCGGTTTGCCTCAACGGCGCCTCGAAGCATGTCGTCGTGCCTGGCCAGGGAAACACGCATGTCGTCGGGGTGGCTTTCCCAGAGACGGGTACTCCCCTCGATATCAGTGAACAGGAAGACCGGCATGCTCCGAGGGACAATAGGGATTCGCGTGGCCGACGTTTCTCGGATTCGGGGCGAACTCATATCCAATTGCCATCGAAAGGATGCAGGTGCCTAACCCCGATCGCCCGTGATGTTCTGATAGGCGGCTGAAACGAGTTCGCTTAGTGAGTCAAGGTCAAGATCGGACGCGGACTTGAAGCTCATGACGGCGCTGCCGACCTTGGCCTTGCCGAGTCGATCGGCGTAGCGGGCGATCAAGTACCCGTCCTCGTCGGCGGCGTTGATGTAGATACTCAAGTGGTTCTTCTGAACGGCGAGACCGACGATGAACCACACACCGCTCTTCTTGTCGGACCGTTGATAGGTGTATTCGCCGTATCCGATGATCTGCTGGTCGGTACCGCCCCAGAATCGACCCTCCCAGAGGGTCCGGCTCGCACCCGGCATCGCCTTGGTGATCAATCTGTCCAGGTCGGCGATGTCGGCCCGGACCTCGACGGGGAGACCAGCGATGTGGACATCGGGGTGGGTTGAAGTCTTCTCCACACCAACTCTCCGGCGGAAGCTTTCGTATGGGGTCAGAGTAACTGAAGACAGCGGGTGATACCGATGGATCTCGCATAGAAGAGGACCACCTGGCAGCCAGAACTGCCAGGTGGATTCGGCTTGACCACCTTGTGATAACGGATGATGGTCGGGCTGGTCGGACTTGAACCGACGACCTCCTGCTCCCAAAGCAGGCGCGCTACCAAGCTGCGCCACAGCCCGGGTGTCACCCTCATGGTACTTGTGGCCGGCGAGGACGAGAGATCAGTTGAAGTAGCGGAGCAGGAAGAAGGCGATGAACGCCACCACCGGTGGACCGAATAGCGCCGCCATCGTCTGAGCTGACGACTCCTTGACGTACTGGCGGATCACGAGTGCGACCACCCCTACGGCAGCCAGTGCGATCAACCCGAGGATGGCGATGAGGAAGCGAGCCAGGTCGGCGAACTCTTCGGAATCCCCGGTGCCGAGAAACCCGTATATCGCCAGCCCCACCGTCAGGGCAGCCCAGACGATGAGTATCCATTTCGCAGCCGGATAAAGGTGTTTTGCTGGTTGCCCGTCCCGGGAATCTGGCCATGTGCTCATGGCCGCGATCATACGTATCCGCTGTGATCTGGCGAGGCGAATTCGACATCAATCCAGACATTCTCTGACTGC